>CAZCBJ010000174.1:0-8611 GCA_964496705.1 uncultured Anaerolineaceae bacterium
TCTATCTTTTCGATTCGCGAACTACCCTGGAGAATGGCTATAAACTGGTCATGCCCTCACCCACCCTGTCAATTAGCCGAACAATTCGTCAAGCAACAACTGAGGCATGTGCCATCGCTTTGCATGGTGTGATGATGGGTGGAGGTCCCAGCGGTTGGGCGATTGAAACTCATCTGCTCAAAGGTTGTGCTGTCTACGCCACACCACAGGCGGCCAAAACAATCAACGATGACCTGGAAAAAGTGCAATCTATGGGGATCGTTTTGGTAAGTGATGACGAGATGATCCGCCTGCCCGATTCCGTGCAGCGGATTGAACTTCGTGATTTCGATTACTCAACCATCCAGAAGACATTTCAACTCTATGGAGTTGATGAATTAAAACTCGACGCAATCGCTGTCGCTGCGTTTGACCACGGCGATGCGCCACCCGGTGTTTCAGACCGGCAATTCCGTTTTGATTATCTCGCCGAGCGTATCCAATCGGAAAATCGCTTAAGTGCCTTTGCCTACCTATCAGAGAACACACCTTCCACATTAACCAGATTGCGCTCAATAGCGATTTCCAATCCCCTTTTACCCTGCCCGTTGGTGGTGATGGATACCGCCCCGGCGGCTATATTGGGTGCTACCTTTGATCAAGCAGCATCCTCCATGATAACCAAAATAATGGTAAATGTTGGGAATTTTCACACCATCGCATTCCGTCTGGGGCAGAATGGGATTGAGGGTTTATTTGAACATCACACCGGTTTTTTAACCCGGCAAAAATTGGAGAAATTTATCTTAAAGCTTGCTGATGGTACGCTCAGTCATGCTGAGGTTTTCGAGGATCAGGGGCATGGTGCGATTTTTTACTCTAAAGATGCGATAAGGGTTGTATCCAATTCTTTATTTGTTACTGGCCCCCGCCGGTATATTTTGGTTGATTCCTTTCTCGAACCCCATTTTGCTGTCCCCTTTGGCGATATGATGATCTGCGGGTGTTTTGGCCTCCTATCAGCAACCGCAGAGATCATCCCGGAAATAGCCGAGTGTATATATCCCGCGCTCAAGTCGCCATCCCAAACCCAGACTGCCCCCTGGGATATTCCGGACGTGTAAATTGTATTTGACGATCCCAATTTCCTCATGTATAATCTGCCCTTCGGAATGTTGTACCCTTCATTCCAAAATCTATGCCGAAAGGGCTTGAGAAAATGAAAGTACTATTGATCAAAGATGTATTGAAACTTGGGCGCGCAGGGGATGTCAAAAAGGTTGCTGATGGGTATGGTCGCAATTACCTGATCCCCCAGGGTCTCGCCGTATTGGCGACCCCGGGTGCGCTGAAACAGATCGATCACATCCGCGCCCAGGCTGCCTTGCGCCGCAACGCGTTGAACACCGAACTAAGCAGTGTATCCGATAAGGTGAACGGAGTCGTGATTGGATTTGGCGTGAAAGCCGGTGAAACCGGCAAATTGTACGGCTCCATCACCCACGCAATGATTGCTGAGGCGATCAACGAAAAACTCGGCACCAACATTGACCGCCACCAAATAGAAATCCAACCCCTCCGCACACTGGGCGAATTCAAGGCAACCATTCGTCTCACGATGGATTTGAATCCTGAGGTCAAGGTCATCGTCCATCGCGAAGGTGAAATGCCTGCCCAATTGATGGCTGCACCGGTCGAAGTGGCTGAACCAGAAAACTAATCCCTCTGCACTCCTCGTCTGCTCGTTTACCGGCCATTTTCAACCAGGGTTTGAATGGCCGGTATTTTATCCTGATGGTAATATTGAAACATGGCTGAACCCGTTGGTCAGAAATTAAGAGAGATGCGAAACGCGAAAAACCTTAGTCTTGACCAGGTTTTTCAAATTTTACATATTCGCCAACGGTTTCTGGAAGCCCTGGAAAACGACCGCTGGGAGTCTTTGCCCTCTGAAGTGCAGGGACGCGGGTTTCTCCGCCTTTATGCCGAGTTCCTAGGGCTTGATCCTCAACTTGTCTTGGCTGTGCGCGATGGGAAGGCCGCCTTTGAGAATGACACCGATCTACCCGAAGATGATGCGCTGACTGAGACTGAGCCACTTTTTCTCGCTGATCAACCATCCTATCCCGAACGCAAAGAAGCTGATCCGTCATTAGGGATCGAATCAACCCCCGAAAATGACATGAACATATCCTCAGTTTCTTCGGCTGGGGCTGAGGCTGATACAATCACTTCTCAGGCGATTTTCTCAAGGATCGGTGCATCTCTGCGCCGTCGCCGCGAAATGATCAGCCTTTCAATGGAAGATGTCGAACAGCAGTTGCACATTCGAATGGCTTATTTGCGCGCCCTGGAAGCCGGAAGAGTTAATGAATTGCCCTCTCTGGCGCAGGGAAAAGGTATGATGGTTAATTATGCCAGGTTCCTCGAATTAGACACCGAGGCTTTATCCACGGATTTTGCGGAAGCCCTTCAACTGCGAAGGCTTGAAAATGAGGACCGATCTCCCCAACAGAGGCGGGCTTCCACCACCTTCAAAAAAGCAAACTCCTTCAGGCGTTTGCTTACACCTGATCTTCTCTTTGGCAGCTTGGGAATCCTTTTATTGGCCGCAATCATCATCTGGACAGCTGCCCGGGTGACCGCGGTTCGCACGCAACAGCAAGCAGCAACTGCTCCTTCCATCATGGAGGTGCTTCGAACCACCCCCAGCCTCACACCGCAAGAGGATGCGGACTTGACACCAATACCCACTCTCGTAGAAGATGCACAAGCAGCGGTCGTTGACGAAAATGTTGATTCCGAGCCTACCACAATACCCACCCGCGATGAAAAACCTATACAAGTTTATATCATTGCATTGCAAAGAGCATGGGTTCGCGTATCTGAGGACGGCAAAGAAACCTTTAATTCCAGGATCATTCCAGGCAATGTGTATCAATTTTCTGCCAAAGATAAAGTCGAGTTGGTCACAGGGAATGCAGCCGGCTTGAAAGTACTCTTCAACCATAAAGAAATCGGTGTACTTGGGATACCCAATCAACCAGCAAGTCTCGAATTTCGCCAGGAAGGCGTCATCGTTCCCACGCCTCAGTTTACCCTTACACCGACGGCGACCACTGTTCCAACCGCCACGGCGCAGCCAACTGCCACCTCCGTGACCCCCACTGTGACTCCCTTTATTCCATAACACGTTATTCAACCAATGAAAAAAAAGAGCTACTATCTCGAATCGTTGGGCTGTGCCAAGAATACCGTTGATTCAGAATCAATCGCCAGCCTGTTGCATCAGTCTGGATATACCAGAACCTTGAAAGCCAATCACGCTGAAGTGTTGATTGTCAACACTTGCGGTTTTATTCAACCGGCGCGTGATGAATCGATAGAAACCTTACAGCAGCTCTCTGTAAACAAGAAAAAGGGGCAAATTTTAATTGCAGCCGGATGCCTGACAGAGCGCTATCGAGAGAAGCTTGCCAGAGAGGTTAAGGGGCTGGACGGCGTCCTGGGCACCCGCCGCTGGATGGATATCTTAGAGGTTATTCAGGAGCTGCAACGCACCCACCATCCCAATCCTCTGTACCACCTTCCCGATTTGCCTACCGTGGGAAAGGACGAACCATCTGTGTTGCGGGCAGCCGTCCAGGGTGGAAGCGCATACCTGAAAATTGGGGACGGATGCAGGCGTCCCTGCGCATTTTGTTCAATTCCTCTCATCAAAGGGACTGCCGTCAGCCGCCCACCTGAAATCATTGCCCGTGAAGCAAAAATCTTGCAATCAATGGGAATGCGCGAATTAATTTTAATTGCTCAGGATACCACAGATTACGGTCACGATTTGGGAATCCAGGATGGTCTGCCAAAACTTTTATTGGAGATAATTCAGCTCGCACCTGAGATCCCTTGGATCCGCCTGATGTATGCTTATCCTGGTTTCATATCGGATGACCTGATCCAGGTGATGACCGACCATAAGCAAGTTCTTCATTATATCGACCTGCCCCTACAACATGCACATCCCGCCACATTGCGCCGGATGCGCCGACCGTCGAACATGGATTGGGTTCGCTCGGTGATCTTGAAACTGCGCAGTGCAATGCCCGACCTGGCTCTGCGCACCACATTCATCGTCGGTTATCCTGGTGAAACCGAGTCAGAGTTTGAAACGTTGCTGGATTTCATCAAAGAAATCCAATTTGATCGCGTGGGTGTGTTTGAATTTTCGTTCGAACCGGGCACGACCAGTGAACCATTAGGAGATCCGATCCCGAAAGAATTGAAAGAAGAACGGAAAAACCGTCTGATGGAGCTTCAACAGGGTATTTCTTTTTCTCGGAATCAGGCATGGATTGGTAAACGGGTAGATGTGCTGGTAGAAGGCAATGATCAAGGAATATCAGTGGGGCGTTCTTTCCGTGACGCCCCTGAAATTGACGGGCTGGTGTTTATACAAGGCAACCTGCCCGCTGGTGAAATTTCACCCGTGCTGGTCAATGGGGCGATGCCTTATGATCTCACTGCGCAAATTTATGAAGCGCGTTGATTTGCTGGCTGTTCTACTATCCATTATCGCATTTCTGGCCAGCGCCACCATCGCAGATAAGGTGTTTGAGCGGATTCCGCATCTGGAAGATGAGATGACCTATGTCTGGCAGGCACAGGTGATCAGCCGCGGTCAATTATCTGTCCCCACCCCACCCTGCAGCCGTTGTTTTCTGGTTCCTTTTGTTAGTGATTTTGATGGCATCCGTTTTGGCAAGTATCCCTTGGGCTGGCCGGTTATCATATCGGCAGGCCTCCTGTTGGACGCCCGACACTTGGTGAATCCGCTGCTGGCTGGTTTTTCCACCTGGCTGGTTTATCTCTTGTTCAAAAAAATCCTGGATGAGAAAACTGCTCTTTTGGGTACTTTTCTATTGGTCTCATCGCCGTTTTTCTTGATGAATTCGGCATCGTTGTTGCCCCATCCATTCGGCCTGTTTCTGACCGTTGTGCTGGCATCCTCTTGGCTGGACACATTCTCCGGCAGCCATCATCTGCCAAAGCCGCTGACTGCCATCACGGCTGGTCTGGCTTTATGCGGTCTAATTCTCACCCGACCCCTGACCGCCGTGGGAATTGGCATTCCTTTTTTTATCCACGGCTTGTATCTTTTGTTTGGCAATGATCAAGAAAAAAAGCGTTGGGTAATGACCATCGGGATATTGGCTGCGTTTGGTGTATTGCTTCATCTAGGGTGGCAATTGGCTGTAACTGGGAATCCGTTTCACAATCCGTACACACTATGGTGGCCTTATGACCAGATTGGTTTTGGGGTTGATGTTGGCCTTCAGCAAGGTGGATACCAGCCTGCAGATGCACTGACCAACGCTTCATTCAGCCTATGGGTGGGATCTCATGATTTATTTGGGTGGTTCAAATATTCCTGGCTTTTCATCCCGATTGGCTTGATTGCCATTTACCCCAACCAAAAAACCTGGCTGACGGTTGCTCTCATGCCAAGCCTTGTTTTTGCATATGGATTTTATTGGATCGGCTCATGGGTGTTTGGACCCAGATATTATTATGAAGCCATCATCAGCCCTGTATTGCTGACTGCTGCGGGGATTCGCTGGCTGGCAGGTAGACAGGTGGGTAAATGGCCAAAAGCAGGCTGGAATTGGATTTCTCGATTACGCTTATCAGTCGTAGGTGCTGTATGCCTTTTGCTGGTAACCCTAAACCTTCTCTATTACATTCCGCTGCGGATTGGAGCGATGCGTGGTTTATATGATGTCCATCAATCCCGACTTAGCCCCTTCCACTCTCCAGATGCCGCTAAATTAACCCCTGCCCTGGTTATTGTCATTCCGAAAAAAAATTGGATCGAATATGGCAACCTGCTGGAAATCAGCAGCCCTTACCTGGACTCCCCTTTCATTTTTACTTTCAATCGCGGTAGGATTTTTAACCAATGGGTGATTGATAATTTTCCTGAGCGGAAACTTTGGTACTACTACACAGATGAGCCTGGCGTTTTTTACACGCAGCCGCGATAACATAAAACCTTCCCGAAAATCGGGAAGGTTTTAAGCTTATTTTATGGTGTACTAACTAATCAGAATAGGGACGGGGGTTGGAGCTGGTGATAGCATTTTGCAGGTTGATTCCCTTTGTAGTACCGTCAATCTGGAATAATTTCCACCAATTACCACTTCCGCTGGTGGGTACAGTGAAGGTGCCTTTATGCACAGGCCCGTTGTACACAGTAACCACCGCCTGAGATGCGACAAGTTGGGTGGCAGTGCCGTTCAAATAAACTGCGAACTGATATTTCCCGGCATAGAAATTCTCGAAGGTGATCACTTCTGTGCCGTATGCTTCTGTGTCATTGGCAGTCAGTTCTGCGTCCGGGAAACCTCCCAGTCCGCCCAGATTATTTTTATAAATATGCGCTTTGTTGGTGCTGGGCAGCCATAGGTGTGCATCCAGGTCAGGCACAGCATTGCCCCATGTCAGAACAATCCGCATGGTGCCATCCGGAGGGATCTCTGCCATTTCAAGCTCAAGATTGATGCTTTCGCCGGAGACCACCTTAATGGCACGAGTCTGGCGGATGAAACCGCTGCGAGTCAGAAGCAGCGTGTAATCTCCTGGCGGCAGGCTGTTCAGCTCGAATTCACCACTGCTGTTCGAGATCGTATTCCAGCTTGTGCCCTGAATTTGAAGATTGGCAAATTCAAGATCCGAGCCATCCATCGCGTTGATTATTTTTCCCTTGACCAACGGCGGCGTGGTGAATTTTCGAGTGGTTGACCAGGCTGAATAGTGGCCGGTGCCCAGGTTATGGGCTCGAACTCGCCAATAATACTCATCTGCGTCTGGTAGACCCCCGGCAGGAACCTGATACTTGGTTTCTGGAGCTGTGACCACCTCATCAATCACAGTGATGGCAGCATCCGCAGGAAAACTTGGTGAGGTAGATACTTGTATCTGATATTCATCCGCATTCCGGTTTGGCAGGGTCGGATAGACAGGTGACGGCTTCCAATCCAGGAGCGGGATGAAGGTGGACAAAACCACCTGGTCAGCGGGCAAATATAATTCGGGAGCTACCGGGGGATCAGGTGTGACAAAGCTGGCATAATCCGTGAAACGGCTGTATCCGCGTAAACCGCCCGCACTGACTCTCCAATATAAAGTGGTGTTGCGCGGCAGCGCGATTCGGACGATATATGGCGGGCTGATTGAGATCACTGTATTGAGAACCAGCCTGGTAAAGGCAGTATCCCTCGCGATTTGAATACGGTAAGAACGAGCAACATCCACCTTGTCCCAGTCTAGAACTGGTGACAATGAGTCGATTGCTGCGCCGTCTGGTGGATCATTCAAAGCTGCAGGAGCCGGCGGCGTGGTGTAAAACACTCGAACGCCCGACCACGCGCTGTAAACGCCGTCTATATTCACCGAACGTACACGCCAGTAATATACCGACTCAGGATCCAAGCCGCTGACCGATGAGAAATTGTCCATCGGAGAATCCGAAAAGGTCGTGACGCTGAAGTTCCTAAGGTTCGAGACTTCCACCTCATATCCGGTGGGATTTCCTGTAGATCGGCTCCAACGTAAAACTGGCCCATCGGGGTCGAAATTACTCACCACCGCCTGATGCAGCGGAGAACTCAACAAAGGTGTGCTGGGAGGACTGCCCGTTATAAAACTGCTGATGGGAGAATAAGGACTCCATCCATATTGTCCCTGCACCCTTAAGCGCCAAAACAAGGTCTTGCTTCTTGGCAGATTGGCAGGAGGCTTAAATTGTGAAGGCACAATGGTTTCACCTGCTGGCATCGGCACAGTTACCGAATAGAGGATCTTGGTGCTGCCGAAAGTGGTATCCGTGGCAATTTGGATCAGATATGCCCGCGCATCGGATATATCCGACCAATCAAAAAGGGGTTGCAGCGAGTCCACCAAACCGCCATCAGGAGGCGCATCCAACGAAGGCAGCGGTAATGAGGTGTAAACCACGCGGCGGGCTGTCCACGCGCTGTAACTTGTCCCGATACGTACACGCACACGCCAGAAATAAGCCGAATTCACCGGCAGGTCTGCACCAGGAGTGTAATTGGGCACCACAGTGTCAATCGTCGTCACCCCACTGGTGAAATCCGAGTTGGTTGATAATTGCATCTGATACCCATCTGGGACCACCGAGGTTGGCACTTTCCAGGTGAAGTTCGGTGTGTAGTCAACGGTCACCTTACCATTCACAGGTTCTATCAGGGTCGTCGCTGGAACAGACTCGGCGACCGGGACAAAACTCCAAATTGCTGACCATGCCAAATACACACCATCCACAAAAGGACGCACCCGCCACCAGTATGGCTGGTTTTTGGTCAGATTACTTGCCGGCGTGTATTCCGAATTGGTCGTGGTGGTATCGATGTTGATGGTGGTGAATGTACTGCCTCTGGAAATTTGGATTTGGTATTTGGTTGCGTTGAAATACTTCTCCCAGTCCAAAGTGGGTCGCAGGGTGAACACATCACTGGAATCCGCCGGAGCAACCAGGGTGACCACATCTGGCAAAGTATTTTCGATCGAATACCGCAAATTGGGGAGCGGGCCAATTTTTCGCTGCAGAACCCCG
>CAZCBJ010000175.1:0-8598 GCA_964496705.1 uncultured Anaerolineaceae bacterium
ATGCGCTACAACCGCCACACGCTGGAGATCACCTACCGCGGCAAGAACATCGCCGAGGTGCTCAACATGGACGTGCAGGAGGCGCTGGCGTTCTTCGCGCCGTTCCCCAAGATCACGCGGGTGCTCAAAACCCTGCATGATGTCGGCCTGGATTACATCAAGCTGGGTCAGTCAGCCACCACACTCTCCGGCGGCGAGGCGCAGCGCGTCAAGCTGGCCAAGGAACTGGGGCGGGTGTCCACCGGGGATACCATCTATATCCTGGACGAGCCGACCACCGGGCTGCACTTCGCCGATGTGCAGCGTCTGCTGGATGTGCTGCACCGTCTGGCGGATGCCGGCAACACGGTGGTGGTCATTGAGCACAACATGGACGTGATCCGCACATCGGACTGGATCATCGACCTTGGTCCGGAGGGCGGCGCGAGCGGCGGGTACATCATCGCCGAAGGCACCCCCGAACAGGTGACCGGGGTGGAAGCCAGCTACACCGGGCGCTTCCTGCGCCAGGTTCTGGAGCAGGAGCTTATGCCCAGCGGCTGAGATCGAAGTCGGGCGCGAACGGATTCACAAAGCGCACGCCTTCCAGGCTTTTGGCTTGGAAATCCTCACTGAAGATCACCGGGACCTGGTTAAGGCGCGCTGTTGCCCAGATCTGGGCGTCATAATAGGCGAGTCGGTGGTCGCGCACCCCCCGGGCAGCTTCCAGAATGATTGCCCAGCTCAAATCAATGATTGGCCATACACTGCCAAACCATTGAATTCTTTCGATTGCCATTGACGGGGTTAATGGCGGTTTTAATTTGCGGGTGGATACCTGAAAAAATTCAGCAAGGTTTTGCACACTCAGGCAACCGGAACCTGCCAGGCGGATTGCATCCAGGGTGGCTAGAGCCTTTGCTGATTTTTCCGGTGCATTGGCGTCATACAGGTAGATGAGAAGATTGGTGTCGATCAGGATTGAGGGCATTCAGGCTCATCCTGGTCCGGAGTTTCGCGGATCCATCTGGATTCCCGTTCAGAATAAATTTCGTCGCGATTCCAGAGGTAAGGCCGTCCGCTGATTCCCAATAATCGCCGGGCTTGTGCATCCTGGACGATTTTTTCCCATGCGCCTGGTTCGGAAGGTGAATCTGGAATGGGCTGCCGCTCTTCCCGCTCCAGCGCCTGACGGATGACTTCTGCTTCACTGATTTTGCGCAACCTGGCCAGTCGTTTTAAAAGCGCATTATGGCGCCGGGTGATATAAATTTGTTTGCGAACCATGTCCGACATCATGCACCTGCTGAGATTTTATACATCAAATTATACATCATTGCGATAATTCATGGAATCGGTATCATCAGACTTGGTCTGTTCTGCTGATGTCGTTTTGTAGAAAGAATTTTTGCCCATCAAATCTCACCGGCCCCGTCCCGCCCTGCGGCAGGTCGCCCAGGCTGAGGCCCAGCCAGGCCAACGGATTGTCCCGCCCCACCTGCCACAGTTCAGTTTCACTGAGCATCCCCAGCGAGGCCAGGTGGTTCATACAGTCGAACAGACAGGCTGAGCTGCCCGCCAGCGTGTCGCCCTCCAGGCTGCGCAGGCGACCCGACGGCTCCAACCGGGCGCGGGCGCCAAAAAAGGTGTAATCTCCCGGCGGCAGCCCGCCGGCCGGCGAGGCATCCGAGGTGACCGCGGCGCGCGCGGCGCCCTTGGCCAGCAGCACCGTGCGCAGGAATTCCGCTGGCAGGTGGTGCCCGTCGCTGATCAACAGCGCAGCCAGGCGCGGCTCGGCGATCTGCGGCCAGAGCGGGTTGCGGTGGCGGTGTATTAAATTAGGGCAGCCGTTGCCCAGGTGAGTGCTGAAGCGCGCTCCAGCCTCCACCGCAGCGCGCACCTGCTCGCCGTCAGCCAGCGTGTGCCCAATCGAGACCAGCGCGCCCTCGTCCTGCGCAGCCTGGATCAGCTCCAATGCCCCGGGCAGCTCGGGCGCCAGGGTGACCAGGCGCACATGCCCGCGCGCCAGGCGGCACAACTGGCGGAACTCGGCCAGGTCCGGCGGGCGCACATATTGCGCTGGATGTGCGCCGCGCGCGCCGTCTTGCGGGCTGATGTAGGGGCCTTCCAGGTGGATGCCCGGCAGGCTGCGCGGATCGCTCTCCACCGCCTCGGCCAGCGCGGGCAGCACGCGCGCATAGGTCGCCGGGCTGGCGGTGACCACAGTGGGCAGAAATGCCAGCGTACCTCTGCGCCGCAGCCGTTCGGACGCGCTGAGCACATCCTGCGGGCTGAGGGCCGGGTCGCAGAAATCAACCCCGGCCCAGCCGTTGACCTGCAAGTCCACAAAGCCTGAAGCACTCACCCTGAACCGGAAAGACCCGCAGCGGAGGCGCGATCCAGGTACAGCCGGCATTCGGCGTGCTGGCGCAGGATCGAGGCGGGCAGCATGGAGGTCAGCGGGCCTTCCACCGCGCCGCGCACCGCCGCAGCCTTGCGCGCGTCCGGCACGCTGCACACGATGCGCCGGCTGCGCAAGATCTGGCGGATGCTCATCGAAATGGCCTGGCGGGGAACATCCTGCAGCGAGGCGAACCAGCCCTCGCCCACCTGCTGCCGGCGGCAGGCTTCGTCCAGGTTGACCACGAGGTAAGCTTCATCCGTGTCGAAATCGGCCGGGGGGTCGTTGAACGCCAGGTGTCCGTTCTCACCAATGCCAATCAGCGCAACATCCACCGGAGCCTGGCGGATCAAGCTGCCCAGCCGTTGACATTCAGCCTGCGGGTCGGGGGCGTCCCCCAGCACCGCGTGAAAGACGCCCAGCTTTGGCAGGCGGCTGGTGAACCGCTCTTTGAGGTACTTGCGGAAGCTGGCGGGATGGGTCTCGGGCAGCCGGATGTATTCATCCAGATGGAAAATGCTGATATGCTCCCAGGCGATTCCGGGCGCTGCCAGCAGGGCATTCAACACTTCAAACTGGCTCATCCCGGTGGCCAGGATGAGGCGCGCCGTGCCCTGCCGCTCCAACGCCTGGCGGATGCTCTGTGCAGCCCAACCTGCCGCAGCTCTGCCAAGCTCGGCTTTGGTTTCAAATATCTCGATGTCCATGCGCTCAGTCGATCTGTTCGCTGAGGTAGGCGGGCAGGCCCATCTGCCGAATCTGGTCGAGCTGGGCTTCCAGCCAATCGATATGATTTTCCTCGTCGCCCAGGATGGATTCAAACAAAGCGCGGGTGCCGTTGTCGCCCACCTCCACCGCCAGGCGGATGCCGTCGTTGTAGCCTTTGACCGCGCCCTGTTCAGCCTTCAGGTCGCTTTCCAACTGCTGGGGCACTTCGGCGCCAATGTGCATCTCGAGTAGGTGGTTGACAACCGGGCGGCCTTCCAGGAAGAGGATGCGCGCGATCAATTTTTCGGCGTGCTTCATCTCATCGATGGCGCGTTTTTCACTGGCCTCGTGCAGCTCATCATAACCCCAGTTGGCGCACATTTCGGAGTGCACAATGTACTGGTTGATGGCGGTCAATTCATCGGCCAGCAAGGCATTCAGCGTATCAATGATCTTGGAATTTCCTTTCATGATTCTGCCTCCGTAAGAATAGTATGTTTCAATTCTACCGCGATTCTACGCGGCGGCGGGCAGCGGCTTGCTGCGGTTGTGATGCCGGGCGGTGAGGAACACCAACACTGCAGCAATGAGCAGCATCAACATGTTGAGGAAAAATGGGTAGGCCCGGTTGACACTGGAGAGGCTTCCAGCGATCCAACCAAATGGCGTGGAAAAAGCCAGGACGATCACATAGATGATCGCCATCACGCGGGCGCGCTCGGCTTCATCGATGGTAAAGACCAGCATGCGGTCCACCATCGGGTTGAAGGTGGCCACGCTGAATGCATCCAGCACCACCATGAAAAACAACCCAACGATGCTCTGCTCGGGCAGGGAGATCAGCAGAATCTGTGCGCTGAGCATGCCGGCCAGTCCAACCAGCATCGGATTGCGGAAAGGCAGCTCGCGCAGGCGCGGCATGACCAGGAAGAAAAATAAAAGCATGGTGACGGCGCGCGCAAAGGGATAATAGGCAAACAGCGATTCCGGGATCATCAATTTCTGCGTGGCGAAGATGGCGAAGAACGAGCCGTTGACCGTGGCGATGATGTTTATCACCAGCAGGATACCGGTGGTGTAGAGGCTCTCAGGAGAATTGAACAGGATGCGCAGGACGCCCTTGTTTTCGGCCAGCATCTCGAAGATGCCCTGGTGGCGGCTTTCCTCCATTCGTTTGCGCCCCACCGTCGTTTCCTTGACAAATGCGTTCATGGTGATGTACTTGGCGGTCATCGAGATGCAGGCGAAGATATAGATGACGCGCATCGCCGGCACCAGCGTGTATTTGTCGATTAGCAAGCCGGCGATGGGCGTGAAGAAAGCCGAGCACACCGCCGCGATGTAAATCCAACTGTACACATCCAGAATCAACTTGGGTTCGGTATCTTCCACCAGCAGACAGGTCCACGAGATGTGCGGCACGCGCCAACTGGCGTTGAAGATGGCGGCGATGACAAAATAGGTGAAATTCTGCGAAACGGCCCAGATGAGGGTCGGGATGCCCCAGGAGGTGGCGTCGAAGATGAATGTGGCCCATTTGCGCCCCAGCTTATCGGTCAGCACCCCGCTCAACAGGGCGAAGAAAATCTGGAACGCCAGGCCGATGCTGGCCACCAGCCCGATCTGTTTGTCGGTCAGGCCCAGGGCGAGCATATACACGGAAGCAAAGGGGGAGAAAAGATTGAAGGGAATCCCCCACATCGGTTCGGTGGCGATCACCGCCCGCGCGTTGCCTCTCAATTTTCTCCACATGTCGAACAGGGGATGGCGCAGCAAAGATGACTCCAAGGCGAAGATAAACCGGATGATTATATCAGGAATTCGGAAGTATTCCCCTGTCGCGGCTCATGGATAGGGAATGTCCGCGTTTCAGAGGGGGTCCGCGCTACCCGGCGAGGATGGGAATCAGGTAACCGACCGTCAACAGCAGACAGGCGACCGAGGACAGCGCGATCGCGCGCCCCATCGCCGGGGTGTAGTGCGAATCATCACTGTAGCGGCTGGCGTGGCGAACCGTGTCCACCGCCAGCGGCGCGCTGAGCAGCACCAGCAGCGTCCACACTGGCAGCAGCCCGAAGGCCGCGCCGAGGAGGATGGCCAGATAAGCCGCCGCTGATCCAGACGCCAGCAGGCGCACTGCATTGGCCTGCCCAAAGCGCACCGGCAGCGTGCGCTTGCCGGATTTGATGTCATCCGGCACATCGAAGGTGTTGCTGACCACGCCCACGTTCATGGTGAAGATGCCCGGCACCAGCGAGACCACCAGCGCCTCGGGGCTGAACTGCCCGCTGAGCACGTAGAGCATGCCCACCACTATCATGGGGCCGAAGGCCAGGAACAGCGCCGTCTCGCCCAGCCCGCGGTAGTTGAGCCGCACCGGGGGGGAGGTGTAGAAAAACACAATGAACAAGCCGATGGCCACCAGCACCACCACCGGCAGCCCCACCACCGCCAGCAGGTATACCCCGCAGGCCAGCGCAATTGCCAGGCAGAGGATGATCGCCACCAGCACCTGGTTGAGGGTCACCTTGCCGTCGATCAAAGGGCTGTCATGGAATTGCTGCACCTTGTTGCCCAGGTTGCCCTTTTTAAAGTCGAAGTAATCATCGATGAAATCCGCGGCCGAGTGGGCCATGACAATTCCGATGGTGGCCAGAACGAAGTGCAGCATGTTGAAGCTGCCGCGCAGATAAGCCATAGCACCGCCCAGCAGGCAAGGCAGCAGGCTGACGACCAGGAAGGGCGCCCGCGCCGCTTTGAACCAGGTGATGAGCCATTCTTTCATGATAAAAACCTTTCTGTCATTCGAATTAGAAAACCAGATAACCCACCGCCAGCAGAAGTCCGGTGGAGATCAGCAGGATCAACGATTTGACCGTCGCCCACAAGTAATCGGCGATGCGCGTTTTGGCGGACAGCTTCCAGGCCATCTCAACCGCCAGCGGCGCGCTGAGCAGCCCGAGCAGCGCCCAGCCCGGCATCTGCCGCGCCGCCACCGCCAGGATCAACGACCCATAGGCCAGCGCCAGCAGCCAGGCGATGGCAGCGTTGTTCAATTTCAACTCGATCCCGCCGCCTTCTTCCTTGATGCGGTAACGGGTGCCTTTGAGATAAGCCACCACCGTCACCAGCATGCCCACCGGCAGCGAGGCGATGATCGGTTCCAGACTGACCGTGCGGGTGAGCACGTAATACACACTGAACATGCACAGCGGCCCGAAGGTGAAAAAGATCACCGGCTCTTTCAAGCCGCGCAACATCAGCGGGGTGAAGAACACCGCCACCGCGCCGCCCACCAGCGCCAGGTAAATGACCGCCGCGCCGATTTGCAGGAAAAAGTAGACGCCGATCAGCGCGTCCACCCCCAGCAGGATGATCCCGGCCGGCAGGCTGTGCTGCGGTTGGAGCAGCGTGCCGACCAGCAGCGGGCGCCAGCCGGAGAAAATTTTCGTGTGCGCGTCGCGCGGGTCGCTGTGGTAGTGCGTGAAATAGTAGTAGAGATAATCGGCGCCGGCCTGCCCGAGAAACAGTGCCAGCAGCGCCAACCCAAACGGCAGCCACTCAAAACTGCCGCTGCGTTGCGCCAGCGCCCCCGCCACAATGGCCGGGATGATGGATGCGCTGAACAGCAGGTATTTGATGGCGCGGATGGCGAGCGATTGCTCAGCCGATTGGGCTGGATCGGACGATAATTGGGTCAAGACGCACCTCTTTTTTGCGCACTGAATTATAGCGGATATATGCAGCCTGTCAAAAATTATTATATAATTTTGCGGGGAGGGAGTCATGCCGACAATTTCATTTTTTCATCCGTTGGGTCTCGTTTTGCTGGTGATTTCCATTCTCTCGGCGGTGGGCAACTGGCTGGTGGTTGTCACCCCACGCCTGCAGGGTGGGCCGGGGTTTGCCTGGCGGTTAACGACCAAAGCGGTGATGATGGTCTGCCTGCTGGCCTGGGTGTTGTTCAGCCTCAATTTCAGACCGGGCTTGCGCGCGGGCTGGTTCGCGGCCGGGCTGGTCTTCTGCCTGGCAGGTGACGTGCTGCTCGAACTGCCGCCCAAAAAGTGGTTCCGGCTGGGCTTGTTCGCTTTCCTCATCGGGCAGGTGTGCTACATCTTCGGTTTTGGCAGCCTGTATCCGCCCGGCGCGAAGCCGCTGGGCCCGCTGCTGGTGATCGTGCTCATCCTGGCGGCGGTGAACCTCATTGTGCCGCGCCTGCTGCGCGGGGTGGAACAGGGCGGTCAGGAGAAGATGAAAATTCCACTGAGCATTTACGCCGCCTGCATCAGCCTGATGTTGTACTCGGCTGTCATCACGCTGTTTGACGCGCGCTGGAGCGGTTTGGAGTCGGCGCTGGTCGCAGTTGGTGCGCTGCTGTTCTACACCTCGGATATCATCAATGCCTGGGCGCGCTTTGTGCATGATTTTCCCCGCCAGCGGCTGTTTGTGATGACCACGTACCACCTTGCCCAACTGGGAATCCAGCTCGGCGTGGTGCTGCATTTTTCACGCTTGCTGCCGTGATGTGACCTGCCGGTTTGACCGCCTGAATTTGGCAGCACCAGTCCCTTTGCCGCTGATGCTGGAACGGGTCGGATGAGGTTTACTTTTCCGCATTGACGGATCGTTCTTTAGCGACCAGCACCTTGTCCACCCGCCGGGCGTCCATGTCCACCACCTCGAACCGGTAGCCGTCCCACACAAAGTGGTCGCCGCTGACCGGGATGCGCCCCAGCCGGGTCATCATCATGCCGCCCAGGGTGGCGTAGCTGTTCTCCGCTTCCTGCGGCAATGCGTCCAGGTCCAGCAAATCTTTCAGTTCATCGGCTGGCAGCATCCCATCCAGCAGCCAGGAACCGTCTTCCCGCCGCACCACCTCGGCCTCGTCGGGCGCAGCCGGCGGAGCGACTTCACCCACCAGCGATTCGAGCACATCGGTCATGCTCACCAACCCCAGCACCCCACCGTATTCGTCAATCACCATCGCGAGCTCTGCGCCTTCTGTTTTAAGACGCTCCAACAGCATCAGCGCGGGTGTGGCTTCGGGGATGAACAGCGCCGGGCGCATCACCGCGCGCAGGTCGTAATTCCCACAGTCCAACCGCTGCAGCAGCAGGTCGCGCGCCTGGACGATGCCCACCACGTTATCCGGGGTGTCCTGCATGACCGGGAAAAAGGCAAACGTATGCTGCGCGATGGTTCGGCCAATTTCCTCCGCCGGGTCATCGATCTCCAAATAGATGATATCCGGCCGCGGGGTCATCAGCGCGCTTACGTTGCGGTCGCCAAAGCGGAACACGCGCTCCACGATGACCGATTCGGCCTGGTTGAACACGCCCTCCTGTGTGCCCTGCAGCAGCATGCGCCGCACCTCATCCTCGGTCACTTCCGGCTCGCCAGGTGGGCGCACCCTTATCAACTTGAGGACGAATTCGGTCGAGGCGCTGAGCAGGCTGACCGCCGGGGTCAGCAACCGGGAGAACACGCACATCAGCCCGGAAAGGCTGGCG
>CAZCBJ010000176.1:0-8519 GCA_964496705.1 uncultured Anaerolineaceae bacterium
AGGGCTTATCTCTCCCGTCGGGGCAGGGCTTATCTCTCCCGTCGGGGCAGGGCTTGTCCCTGCCCGCGAGTCTGTCCCTGTCTCCGCCGCGGGTCCCGCGCAGCCCGTCAGAAAGATCAATACCAAACATACCCCAACAAAGCGTCTCATCTTCATCACCGTCCTATTGTACCAGTATAGGAAGGCAGCCAATAGCAGATAGCCGCTGGCAATGGGCGGACAGCGGAACGCAAGATCGAGGCAGCCGCTCGCAATGACAACCTTCCCATCCGCCGTCATTGCGAGGGCGCCAGCCCGAAGCAATCTCCCCCTCGCCCATCAGATTGCCGCGCGGCGCGGAAACCCATCGCGCCGCTCGCAATGACAGTTCATCTGTCATCATTGGTCGCCAACCTTGCGGGAAGGCGCTCTATCGCCCCTTCCCGGAATGACGTACAATTGGAACCTGTAGGGCAACCTCTCATTTTCCCTCATTACCCATCCCCCATCACTGATTCCCCCTCCCCCATGATCCCCATCACCGCCACCCCTGAATGGCGCGCCGCCCACCCTGGCGCCGCCATCGGCCTGCTGGAGATTTCCGGCGCCGAAAACACCGTCCCCAGCCCCGCGCTCAATCAGCGCAAGCGCGAGGTCGAAGCGCGGCTGCGCAGCGCCTACGCCGCTTCCACCCGCCAGGATTTGCTCGCCCTGCCGGTGATGGCTGCCTACGAGCAGTATTACCGGCGCTTCAACAAGACCTATCATGTCCAGCTTCAGCTCGAGTCGATCGCTTGGAAGGGCAAGAGCCTGCCGGATGTCTCCCCGCTGGTGGACGCCAACTTCACCGCCGAGGTCGATACCTGGGTGCTAACCGCCGGGCATGACGCCGACAGGCTGGCAGAGCCGGTCTGGATTGACGTCTCGCGCGCCGAGGACGAGATGACCCTGATGAACGGCACCACCCGCTTGATCCGCGCCGGCGACATGCTCATGCGCGACGCGCGCGGTGTGTGCTGCTCGATCCTCTACGGGCAGGACAACCGCTCCCCGATCACCCCCCAGACCCGCCGCGCATTGTACGTGGCATACGCCCCCGCCGGCGTGCCCCCCGCACAGGTTGAGCTTCAGCTCATGAGCATCGCGCACAACGTGCGCCTCTTCGCTCCCGCAGCGCAGGTGGAGCAAAGCCGCCTGCTCCTGGCTGCGTAAGGTCCTGTCCCCCCAACCGGGCAACCACAAGGGTTGCCCCAACCACCGGTAGGGGCGGGGACGAGCCCATCTGTTCCAACTAAATCGAGAGAAATTATAATTTAGGGATGGAAAAGCGAAACGAAAAACAAGAAGAACGGGTCAATCAACTGGAAGAGGAGCTACAAGGGTTAATCAAGGAATTAGAGCCCAGTAAAGAAGAGGGTCAAGTCAGAGGGCGACCCAGAATACTACCGGCATTATGTTTATGGGTTGGGCTACTGGTGTGTGTGCTGAGGGGTATGGGGAGCCAGTTAGCCTTATGGCGTCTGATCAGTCAAAAAGGGCTGTGGTCCTACCCACAAATAGCCGTAAGTGATCAGGCTGTTTATAAACGGCTGGAACAAGGGGGAGTAAGGGCGCTGATCAGTTTATTTGAGCAGATTAGTTTGGTGTTGCGCGAGCGTCTTACGCCTTATATTCAGCAGGAACTGGCCACTTTTGCCACCCAGGTGGTGGTGATGGATGTAACCACGTTGGATCCGGTCGCCCGGAGGTTACCCAGTCTACGCGAGCTCAAACCAGGGGATCGGCAATTGCTGCCAGGAAAACTGGCGGGCATCTTTGATTTGCGATCTCAACAGTGGTTACATGTACAACATATTGCAGATCCAGAAGAAAACGATAAAGTATCCAGCCGTTCTATGCTGGCTTTGATCCAACGGGGAGCCTTGATCCTGGCTGATTTAGGCTATTTTGGCTTCAGATGGTTTGATGATATCAGCGAACAGGGCTATTACTGGATCTCGCGACTGCGTCAAAGAACCAGCTTTAGCGTGATCCACGCTTTCTACCAAGAGGGAGAGACGTTTGATGGGATCATCTGGCTGGGGAGATATCGGGCAGACCGGGCCAAACGAGCTGTCCGCCTGGTCACCTACCGGGAAGGTCAAACACTCTATCGTTATATTACCAACGTGCTGTATCCGCAGTCCATGAAATCGCTGCCTTCGTTGGGATATCTAACTCGCTTTCAAACTGATCAAACGAGAATTAGGGCTTTATCGATTCTGGTCGGCCAAACAAGTTTTCATTTTGCAGCAGGTCTGGGCTGTATTGATTATTTCGCAAGTTCTGTTGGCCTTGCGCATGGAAATCGCTGGGCGGGCAGGCGTGGATCCCTTTGATGTTTCTCTGCCTTTGATGGTGGAGTATATCCCGCGCTGGAGCGTAGATGGTACGGATATGATCTCCTTTTTCTTAGAGCGGGGCCGTCAGGCAGGTTTTATCCGCCCATCCATACGAATCAAGATCAGAGCCCCAACAATTGATCCCCGGCTCCTGGTTCCACTCCCTGCCCACGTTTCTTTAGTGCGCGAACCCAGATATGCTGAAAAACTATAACCCCTATTTAGTTGGAACAGATGGGCTTGTCCCCGCCCTTGTCCCCCCGTGGGTTTGCCCCTGCCCGGTTTGATTCCAACCCCCGCTGGCGGTATAATAGCCTCGATTAAGGTGCAACCATGAACATCGAAAAAATCCGCCTGGATTTCCCCATCCTGCGTGAAACACCCGGGCGCAAACCCCTGGTCTATCTTGACAATGCCTGCCAGAGCCTGCGCCCCGCCGCCGTGCTGGATGTGATCGACCGCTATTACCGCGAATCCTCCGCCTGCAGCGGGCGCAGCATGCACCGCCTGGCTGCCGAGGTCACCCAGCGCTGCGATGAAGCCCGCGCCACGGTCGCCCGCTTCCTCAATGCCGCGCGCAAAGAGGAAATCGTCTTCACCCGCAACACCACCGAGAGCATCAACCTGGTCGCCAACTCGTTCGAGCTGCGCCCCGGCGACGCCGTGCTGGTCACCGGCAAAGAGCACAACTCCAACCTCATCCCCTGGCAGATGCTCGCCCGCCGCCAGGGCGTGCAGCTCAAAGTGCTGCCCCCGCGCCCCGACAACACCTTCGACTTCGACGCCTATCAGGCCGCGCTCGACCCCCAGGTCAAGCTGGTGGCTATGGGCTGGACCTCCAATCTCGACGGCGTCTCCATCCCCGCCGCCGAGGTGGTCAGGCTCGCCCATCAGCGCGGCGCGCGCGTGCTGCTCGACGCCGCCCAGACCACCCAGCACCAGCGCATCAACGTCAAGTCCCTGGATGTCGACTTCCTGGTCTTCTCCGGTCACAAGGTGCTCGGCCCCTCCGGCACCGGCGTGCTCTACGCCAAATACCGCCTGCTCGAAGAGATGCAACCCTTCCTGGTCGGCGGCGACACGGTGGCTTTCTCCACCTACGACTCCTGCCAGTTCCTCCCCCCGCCCGCCAAATTCGAAGCCGGCTTGCAGGATTACGCCGGCATCCTCGGCCTGGGCGCCGCGCTGCAGTACTTGATGAACCTCGGCTTTGAGGAAGTCCAGCGCCAGGAGCTGCTGCTCAACCAGGCCGTCAGCGCCGCCGTCAGCGACATCCCCGGCCTGCATCTGATCGGCCCCGCCGACCCCGGGCTGCGCGGCGGCATCCTCGCCTTTCACATCGAGGGCATCGACGCGCACCGCATCGCCCTGATGCTCGACCAGATGGCGGGTGTGATGGTGCGCTCCGGTCAGCACTGCGTCCACTCCTGGTTCCACGCCCGCGGCATACCGGGCTCGGTGCGCGCTTCGCTGGCTTTCTACAACACCCTGGCCGAAGCCGAGCTTTTCGCCGCCAACCTCAAGAAAATCCGCAAGGTGTTATAAACCCTCATGTTTTGCATCGTCGCCTTTGTCGTTCTATCCATCCTGGGCATTTTCAGCGCCTCCAACCGCCAGCTCGCCCGCGAATCCTTCGACTGCGTCTTCCGCCGCGTCACCTTTCGCCCCTGCAACACCGGCTTCGACGAGAAAATGAAAGCCAAAATCCTCGGCGTGGTCATCACCCGCTCCGAGTCCGCCGCGCGCTTCCTCAACCGCAACTTTGAGCTGCTCTCCTGGATCTTCTTCATCCTCCTACTGGCCAGCAGCATCTACTCGATGCGCAGCGTCTACCTCTACTACGTCACCGGCAGTTGCAACGGTCTCAACCAGACCGCCTTCTGCGTCTTTGACCCCACCGGCGCCAACAACCAGGTCTCCTCCGACGCGCTCACCTGCCAGGCCAACGCCGCCCTGGGTCTCGAGCTGACCCTCGCGGACACCAATTTGACCGGCTTCCCCGTGCAAAACCCTGACAGCCCCGACCGGCTGGTGATGATCGGCTCCTACGGCTGCGACTTCACGCGCAAGGCCTACCCCACCATCCAAAAACTGGTCGAGCGCTTCCAGCCCAGCTTCACCTTCCTGCACTACCCGGTCAAGGAAAAGAGCGACTATCTCGCCCGGGTGGGCTACTGCGTCCAGCAGCAGGACGAGGCCAAATTCTGGCAGCTCAACGATATCCTGCTCACCACCGACAAGGCCAACCTTGAGGACGCCGCCTTCCTGCAGCAAACCCTCAGCGAGCTGGGCGTCTCGATGGGCCGCTTCCAGTTCTGCGTGAGCGACCCGCAGACCCAGCAGGCCGTGCAGGCGCGCCTGGACGAAATCGCCAAAACCAACTTCTACGGCACCCCCACCGTCTTCGCCGGCGGCGAAGCGCTGGTGGGTCCCAAACCTTACCGCGTCTACGCCATCCCGCTCAAGGGCTTGCTCTACTGGCTGGTGAAATAACTGGTGGGAGGGGCCCTCATCCCCTGGCTCCTTCTCGCATGGCAGGGGAGATCAGCCCTCATCCCCTGGCCCCTTCTCCCATTGCATGGGAGAAGGGGAATGCGCGGCTTGACCGAGGCAAATAACCCCCCACGGGTTGGGAGATTCGCGGGAGGTTGCTGCCGTGCGGACGGCCCTCATCCGCATGTCCCTTCTCCCATGGCATAGGAGAAGGGGCATGGGGCTCTTAACCGAAAACTGATCACTGAAAACTGACAACTGAAAACTGACCGCTATTCCCCCTGCCGCACCGCCTGCAGCGCCTGCAGCGCGGTCAGGTTGCGCACCGCCCAGCCGGTCTGCAGCGCCGCCGCATCGCCGAAATCGTTGGGGCCCAGCGTCAGGTGCGCGCCGTCCGGCTGCATGCCCCCACCCGGCAGCCCCTGCACCGCCCGCCAGTAATTCCACAGCGGCAGCTCATATTCCAGCGCCAGGCGCACAATCGCCGCGTTGATCGATCCGTCGCCCTCCAGGTTGTCGGCTTTGGTGACCAACACCGGCAGCACGCCTTGCTCAATCGAAAATTCAATCACCTTGCGCAGGTTGCCCTCGAACTTCCCCGGACGCGGCGAATCGTTGGTACCCAGCATCACCAGCGCCAGGCTCGGCTTCCAGGCGTGGTACTCGCAGTCCAGCGGGTGCAGCTGGTCGGCGCAGGTCACCGCGTCCCGCCACAGCGGCGAAAGCACCGAGGCGGCGTTGAAGCTGGGTTTGGCCGCCAGGCTCAGCCGCCGGAACGAGCCGCGGTAATAGTCAATCACCTGCTGCAGCTCGCCGTACGGGCCCAGATTGTATCCAGGCCTGGCCGCGTCAAAATCCGCCAGGAACCACACGGCCTGCGTCTCGCAGTCGCCCACCTTGGAAAAGGCGCGCGGGTTGTTGCCCAGCGCAATTCCGCGGCGGTAAATTTCCAGCGCGCGCGGGCTGAGCCCCTGCGGGATCACCGGCATCTCGCGCCAGTCCGCCGGCGCGGGCGTGCGGCTGGCGGTGGGCGAGGCGCTTGGAACAGCAGAAGCGCTCGGCGTCACACTCGGCGCGGGCGTCTCGCTCGCCGCAAGCGTGGGGCTGGCCTCAGACGTGGGGCTCGTCCCAGACATGGGGCTGGCCGCTGCTGTCGCCGCAGCGCCGGGCGTGGCGCTGGCTTCAACCGCGACCGGCGGCGCGCTCCCCTGTCCCGTGCAGCCTGTCAAAGCCAGAACAAAAGAGAATCCGCTGACAGCGCAGATCAATGCCAATAAAAAATCAGCAGATTTTCTTCTCATCTGTGCCCATTTGCGTCATCTGCGGATTCTCTTCTTTATCCCAGCAAATTCGTATCTTCTATCTGCGCTCATCTGCGTCATCTGCGGATTCTCTTCTGCCTCACCGGCATCCTTCGACCAATCGCTGCCCCACCGCTTGTGCCAGCAGCGCCTCGCCCTGCGGCGTCAGGTGGATGGCGCTGTTGGTGAACTCCTCCTGCGGCACCAGGTCCCACGCATCCAGCAGATTCCAGCCCGCCGCCTGCGCGCGCTGCGCCAGCAGTTGGCGGTACTGGTCATAAGCCCAGTGCGGGTAGAAGAAATTGTAGCGCAGGTCGCTGTTCTGTCCCCGGCTGATCAAAATCGGCTCGTTGACCAGCAGCACCGGCGCACCCGCCGCGCCCACTCCCGCCGCCAGCACATCCCAGGCCAGGTCGCCCTCGGCAAACTGCGCCGGTTCCTGCCAATCGTGGAAGCTCAGGTCGGCATCCAGGTCGCGCTGGGCGGGATTGTATTTCTCGGGGTACTCCTGGTCCACCCCGCTGGCCGCCCACATCACCCCGTAAGCCTGCAGGCGCAGCAGGTCGGCCAACGCGCGCCGCTGACCGATCAGCGTGCGCGCGTAGAAAGCAGCCAGCCCCCCGCCGCCCGTGTTATGCTCTATCCCCGCCAACCCGTAGCGCGCCAGCAGCGCCGCGGTGCGCTCGGGGTTGTTGGCCATGATCGGCGAGAAGAGCTGCTTATCGCTGGGAAAAGCCTCCAGCGTCAGCGGCCAGATGACCAGGTCCGGCTGGTAGCGGCGCGCCTCGTCAATCAGCATCAGGTCCTTGAGCAGCGAGATGGTGGGGTAGCCCAGGTTGTAGGCGCGCACGCGCTTCTCCCCGCAGCGCAGCCCGGCCGCGTTGAGCTGCCCGGCCAGCGTCTCCTCCGGGCGCAGCAGCGTGCCCCACACCGACGAATCGCCCACCACGATCACGCGGTATTCGTCCGCCGCCTTGCGCGCCCCGGCAACCTCATGCGAGGCGAACATCGCGTCGATTGAATACAGGCTCAGGTTGTAGGAGCGCTGCGGGTTCTCGCCAAAGGGCAGCCGCGCCCGCCCCGGGAAGAGCAGGTTGTAGGCCGAGATGCGCCCCAGCCAGCCCAGCGGGTTGAGCGCGGCGTAGAGCAGGTTGAACAAAATGAACAACCCCAGCGCCTTGAGCAGCACATTGCGAATGAATCTGACGTCAATCTCTTTCATTGGGAATGGTTTTCCGTTCAGGATCAGTGCGGCGGCAGCCCGTTCAGCGCGCGCCGCACCGCGTCCAACGCCCTCAACGCGGTGAAATTGCGCCGGTCCCAGCCGTCGGGGGTCAGGTAGATGTTATCGCGGCCGGCGTCCAGCCCGCCGTTCTCCAGGCTCTGCGCCGCCAGCCAGAAGTTCATCAGCGGGATGTCGTAATCGTGCGCCACCCTGGCGGTGACCAGGTTGAGCCCATGGTCGCCCTCAATATTGTCGGCCTTGGTGGTCAGGATGGGCAGCGTACCGTTGGCCACCACCAGGTCCACGATCTGGCGCAGGTATTTCTCGTAAGCCAGCGCCGAGGCGTCCGCCCGCCAGTTGGTGCCCAAATTAATAAATAGGATGCTTGGCTTGCGCACGCGCAGCTCGCAGGCCACCGGCGATTCGTTTTCCTCGCAGGCCTCCTTGTCCGCCCACAGCGGGGTCAGCGCGGTCGGCGCGCTCAGCCCATCGCGCACCGCCAGGCTCTTGCGCTCGAACGAGCCGTGGAAATAATCGATGGTCTCCTGCAGATATTGATAATTCTCACCCAGCCAGTAGCGGTCGGTGGCGTAGATGCCCAGGAACACGTTCGGCTCGCTCTGGCAGTCGCCCACCACCGAAAAGACGTGCGGGTCGTTGCCCATCGCCAGCCCCTGCTCGTAGACCTGGCGCGCCACGTAGCTGACCGTCGGCACCGCCGCCCACGAGCTCCACTGCACCGGGTCAGGGCGCGTGTCGGGCGTGGCGGTGAAGGTCTCGGTTGGGGTGGGCGTGTCGCTGGGCGTGGGCGTCAGGCTGGGGGTCAGCGTGGCGCTGGGGCTGAACTGCGGCGCGGGCGTCTCGCTCGGCGCGGGTGTCCGGCTGGGCGCCGCGCTGGGCAGCACCCCGGCCGGCGGCGTGTCCGCCGGGCTGCACGAAGCCAGCAAAGCGCCAGCCGCCAGCAATCCCACCACATTGATCCAAATCCATCTCATTTTCATACCAGGTTATCGGTTCTCAGTTTTCGGTTATCGGTTATCAGTTTTCGGTTATCGGTTATCGGTTATCAGTTATCAGTTTGCCTATTCGCTATCAGCTATTTGCTATCGGCTATCAGCTATCAGCTATCGGCTATCGGCT
>CAZCBJ010000177.1:0-8448 GCA_964496705.1 uncultured Anaerolineaceae bacterium
CGCGCCGGTGAAGCAGTGGATCGTCGCGTGTTGGTCGGCGCACGCACCGGCGCGACGGTGGTCGGCGCTCCGGTGACCACCGTGCTGCTCGCCCGCTTGCTGCACCCCGACCCCAATCACCCCAACCGGCTGCTGCTCTCGCCCACCGAGCGCGCCTTTCTCAGGCACACCCCGTTCGACAGCCTGGGCCGCGAGGGCTATGTCTACTCCGCCGACTTCGGCCGCAGCCTGCATTACCTGGATGCCGCTGAGGGCGTGCTGACCACCTGGCGCGGGCTGGAAAAGGTGCATGAGCCGCAGGGCTACGCCGGGCGCAGGCTGGTCACGCGCCTGGAGCGGGTGCGCGCGGGTGGGGAGGGTGAATGGTTCCACCCCGGCGAGGCTGAGCAACTGGCGTCTCAACCCCATATAGATTTACAACAGGCGCAGCGTGAAGCGGCTCGCCGGCAGCGAAAAGAGCGCCTGCAACACTGGCGCAGCCTGAAACAACCGCCGCAGACCACCGCACCGAGCGAGGCGGTCTGCGTTCACTGCGGCCAGATCACCTCGGACTACTGGATGAACTGGATGGAAGAAAACCGCCGGCTGTGCAAATGCCGCGAATGTCTGGCGCGCGGGCTGGCATAGATCAAGGAGGAGGCAAGCATGCAAAAAACCAATCCATTGCGACTCGAACTGGCTTTTTTCGCCATCATTTTTTTGTTTGGTTTCCAGTTGATGACCAGCTTCATCGAGGGCATCTATGCCTTTGGTCTGCTGGGCACCGACATCCCGCCCGAGCTGGTCAGCGTGGTGGTGCTGTTCTCGCCTTTGCTGCTGCTGGTCTTTCCCCGCGGCATTTCGCGGTTGGGGATGGCAGCACTGGCGCTGTTGATGGTCACTTGCCGGGTGGCGGCCACCGCGCTGGAAACGCGTGGGATGATGCTGGCTTCAGGACTGGGCAGCGGCGCTTTCCTGCTCTTTCTGGCCGCGCTTTTCGTGAAGACCGAACGCCTTCCATCTATCCCGCCCGGCCGGGTGCTGCCCATTTCGCTGGCGCTGGCGGTGGGCACCTCGGTTTTGCTGCGCTCCCTCGCATCGGGCAGCGACTACTCGCTGCTCAAAGCCGGGCAGTGGGTCGGCTGGCTGCTGGCCGCCATCGGGATGATCCTGCTGTGGCGCTGGCAGAGAGAAGATGCACCCCCCACGCCCAAAATTGCCGCCCATTCCGAAGCCATCCCGACCAATTTCTGGCATTTGTGCGCTCTGGCGCTGGGGCTGATCAGCGCGCTGCTGCTGCTCTATTCGGTCTTCAGCGCGCCCGGCGTGATGGTGCGTTGGAGTGAGCAAAGCTATCAGTTGGTGCTGTTGGTGATGATGAGCCTCTTTTGGGGTGCGGCCTTGCTGGTGGACCAGCGCCTGGAGCGGCTCAAGGGCTGGCTGCCGGTGTGGAACGGCTTTTTCGCCGCCGCGCTGACCGCTCTGGTGGCGCTCAACCAGGTCACCTTTCCCGCGGAGCCGTCGGCTTTTCCCATTCTGCAGCCGCAAACCGGCCAGGCCGCCTGGGCGGTGCTGATCTTGACCCTGGTCAGTTTCCCGGTGATCCTGATCGATGTGTTGTACCTGACCGACCGCCTGCGCCGCGCCGAAGCATCGCCAGCGCAGTTGAGCGGCGCCTTCAGCCTGGCCAGCCTCTTCTTCCTGCTGGGGGTCTTTGCCCAGGTGTTCACCACCGTCTATGATTACATCCCGCTGGTGGGACCCTTCTTTCGCGACAAATACTGGCTGGCTTTCCTTGTCCCCGGAGCGATTTTGACGCTCAGCAGCCTGCTGACGGACAGGCCACGGGCCGGGTTTGAGCCGCGCCTCCACCCGGCAGCGCGGCTGGCGGTGATGGCGCTGCTGCTGGTGTTGGTGCTGGGCACCTGGAACCGCATCGCTCAATCCACCCTTAAACCGGCTGATCAGGCTGGCAGCCCGCTGCACGTGATGACCTACAACATCCAGCAGGGCTACAGTGCGGACGGACAGCGCGATTACGACGCGCAGATCGCGCTGGTGCGCAGCGTGGACCCGGACCTGCTCGGCCTGCAGGAATGCGATACCGCGCGGATTGCCAACGGCAACAACGATGTGGTGCGCTACTTCGCCGACCGGTTGGGGATGCACGCTTACTATGGCCCGCGCACGGTCACCAGCACCTTCGGCATCGCGCTGCTCTCCAAATACCCCATCCGCAACCCGCAGACTTTTTTCATGTTCAGTCAAGGCGAACAAACCGCCACCATCCAGGCGCAAGTGCTGGTGGAGGGAGTGACCTTCAACGTCTTCGTCACCCACCTCGGCAACGGCGGACCGCTGATCCAGCAGCAGCAGGTGCTGGCGCGTGTCCAGGGCCTGGACAATGTCATCCTGGTGGGCGATTTCAACTTCAGACCGGAGTCAGCCCAGTACCAGTTGACCCGCGAATCGCTGCAGGATGCCTGGCTGCTGGGCGGTCAGGGCAGCAGCGGTGAGCGCAGCTTTGACCCGCAAAAGCGCATCGACCACATCTTTCTTTCCCCCGGCCTGCGCGCGCGCAACGCGGTATACCTGCTCAGCCCGGCTTCCGATCATCCGGCGCTGACAGCCGTAATAGAATGGTAAAATCAATTTTCAGGAGGCATTATGGCTGCATTCGATCGCATGACGGTACTCAACGCACTGCTGAACGGTGGGCTGGTGCCGCTGTTCTACCACCCCAACGTGGAGACTGCCCACAAAGCCGTGCTGGCCTGCATCCGCGGCGGGGCAGGCGTGGTGGAGTTCACCAACCGCGGCGACGGCGCCTTCCAGGTGTTCAGCGAGGTGCTGGCCCGGGTGCGCAAGTCCAACCCGCAGGCCATCCTGGGGGTTGGCTCGGTGATTGACGCGCCCACTGCGGCGCTGTACATCTCCATCGGGGCCAACTTCATCGTCGCGCCCAACCTCAACCGCGAGGTGGCGAGGTTGTGCAACCGGCGCAAGGTGGCCTACATCCCCGGCTGCCTGACCCCCAGTGAAGTGTCGGATGCCGAGGAAGCCGGTTCCGAGATTGTTAAAATCTTCCCCGGCGACTCCGCGCTGATCAAGGCCATCCTCGGTCCCATGCCCTGGGCCCGCCTGCTGCCCGCCAGTGGGATCGAGGTGACGCGCGAGAGCGTGTTCAAGTGGATCAAGGCCGGGTCGGCTTGCCTGGGTGTGGGCAGCAATTTAATCACCAGAGAAGCGCTGGCCAGCGGCGATTTTGAGACGATCGAGAACAACACCCGCAACATGATCGCCTGGATCTGCGAAGCGCGCGAGAGCAAATAGAAATTTTGACCATATCGTAAAGCTGGAGGCTGGATGACCGCAAAAGTCGTGACTTTCGGAGAGATCATGCTGCGCCTGATGCCGCCCAATTGGGAGCGGGTCAAGGTGACGCGCGTCTTTGAGGCGCTCTACGCCGGCGGCGAGGCCAATGTTGCCGTATCGCTGGCCAATTACGGCGTACCCGCAGTGTACGTGACCCGCGTGCCCGACAATGACCTGGGCGACGGCTGCCTGGCTTACCTGCGCCAGTACGGGGTCATCACCGAGCATATCTTGCGCGGTGGTGAACGGTTGGGGATTTACTTCCTGGAGAAAGGCGCCGCCCAGCGCGGCAGCAAGGTGATCTACGACCGCGCGCATTCGTCCTTTGCCACAATCCAGCCCGGCATGCTCAACTGGGAACAGGTTTTCGCGGGCGCCGACTGGTTCCACTGGACCGGCATCACGCCTGCGGTGTCCGAGAGCGCCGCGGCGGTCTGCCTGGAGGGCGTGCAAAAAGCCAAAGTGCTGGGCCTGACCGTCTCCTGCGACCTGAATTACCGCAAGAATCTATGGAAATGGGGCAAGCCGGCGGGAGAGGTGATGGCCGGGCTGGTGAAGCATTGCGACCTGGTGATTGCCAACGAGGAGGACGCCGAAAAAGTCTTTGGCATCCATGCCCAGGGCGCGGATGTGACTGGCGGCAGGGTGGAAGCTGCCCAGTATACTTACGTTGCTGAAAAGTTGGTCGAGCGTTTCCCGCAGGTCAAAACAGTGGCTTTCACCTTGCGCGGATCCATCTCGGCATCCCACAACACCTGGTCGGGCATGCTTTGGCGCGGCGGACAAATTACCACCGCGCCGGTGTACGACATCGATTTTATCGTCGACCGGGTGGGCGGGGGTGATTCGTTCGGCGGCGGCTTGATCTACGCGCTGCGCCAGGGGCGCCCGCTGGGCGAGGCGCTGGGCTTCGCCGTGGCTGCCTCCTGCCTCAAACATTCCATCCCCGGCGATTTCAATGCGGTAACGGTGGATGAAGTCGAGAAATTGATGGCTGGCGACGCCTCAGGGCGCGTCTCGAGGTGAGCGGCACATGGCAGACCTAAAATATCAAATCGTCCTGACCAACGACGACGGCATCCAGTCACCCGGGCTGTGGGCCGCGGCTGAGGCGCTGGCCGGGCTGGGCTTTGTGACCGTAGCCGCGCCGCGCCAGCAATTCTCCGGCGCAGGGCGCTGTCACCCGATCAACTCCGACGGGCGCATTGAGAAGGTCAAGCTGCAGGTGGGTGCACAGGAATGGACCGTGTACGCGGTGGGCGGATCGCCGGCTCAATCTGTGGTGCATGCCGTTCAAGAACTGTCCAAGCGCAAGCCCGACCTGGTGGTGTCGGGCATTAATTACGGCGAGAACGTGGGCACCTGCATCACCGGCTCCGGCACGGTCTGCGCGGCGATCGAGGCGGCTGCCCACGGCATCCCGGCGCTGGCTGTGTCGCAGCAATTGACCGATACCGATTACCTGGGCTATTCGCGCGAAGTGGACTTTTCCACCGCCGGTTATTTCACCCGCCTGTTCGCCACGGCGCTGCTGGAAAAGCGCCTGCCGCCGGATGTGGACCTGCTCAAGTTGGATATACCCGCCGGCGCCACGCCGCAGACCCCCTGGCAGGTCACCCGCCTGTCGCGCCTGCCCTATTTTGTGCCGCAGCTGCAGCGTGACGGCCCGTTGGAAGAGCGCGCATCGATTGATTACCCGATCGTCGCCCCGCCCGAGCGGGTGGAACCCGGATCAGACGTGCATGCCATGCTCAATGGTTACGTCTCCCTCACCCCGATCAGCCTGGACATGACCTCGCGGGTGGATTTTGGCGAACTGGAAAAGCTGCTGGGCAAATAAAGCACATCAAAACGTCGGAATTTAGCCAAATTCCGACGTTTTAGTATCACGTATTTGCATTAATTGCGACACTTTCTCTTAACCTCCCTTAGATTGGCACCTGGGGGAAGGTTGCACGATCACACGTTGAAGCGGATGTTGAGCACTTCGCCGTCCTTGACGATGTACTCTTTGCCTTCCAACCTGAGCTTTCCTTTGGCGCGCGCTTCGCTCAGCCCACCCAGCGCGGTCAGATCATCGTAATGCACAACCTCGGCGCGGATGAAACCCTTCTGCAGGTCGGTGTGGATCTCGCCGGCTGCTTCCGGGGCGGTGGCGCCGCGCTGCACCGTCCAGGCGCGCACCTCATCCGGGCCGACGGTGAAGAAGGATTGCAGCCCAAGCAGGTCGTAGGACAGACGGATCATGCGGTACAGGCTGGGCTCTTCAATGCCGTACTCAGCCAGGAACAACTGGGCATCCTCGGGCGGAAGCTGGGCGATCTCGGCTTCCAGCTTGCACTGCAGCGCCACCATCTGGCTGTGCTTGTGAGCATAGCTGATCTCAGGCGCGGGCTGACCCTCACCCAGGTTGAACACCACCAACACCGGCTTGCGCGAGAGGAAACCAAAACCGGCCAGCGTGCGCTCGTCCTCGTGACTCAAAGCCAGGTCACGCAGCGGCACCTCGTTGGACAGCTCCTGCTGAAAACGCTCAAACAGGGCGATCTCGCGCTCGACCACCGCCTTTTCGCGCCCGCCGCCCTTCTTGCGTTCCTCGTTGAGCCGTTCCAGCTTGCGCTCCACCGCGATCAAATCGTTGAGCACAAACTCGCTGTCCATCGCCACCAGGTCGCGCCCGGGGTTGAGGCTGGCCTGGATATGCGGCACGTTCTCGTCCTCAAAGCAGCGCACCACATGAATGAAACCGTCCATTTGGGTCAACTGGTTGAGCAGCGCGCCGGAGATGCCCGCCTTGCCGGTGCTGCCGTCCAGCCCGGCGATGTCGGCATAGGTCACTTTGGCGTAGATGGTCTTTTTCGGTTTGAACATCGCCGAAAGCGTGTCGACGCGCCCGTCAGGCACGTCCACCACGGCGGTGTGCACCTCGAATTTTCCGGCTGACATGCCGGTGGGCACGCTGCCGAGCGTCAGCGCGTTGAACAGCGTGGTTTTACCTGATTGCGGAAGTCCTATGATACCAAGACGCATAACTTGAAGAATACCTTGACCCTTCTGGGAATATTCGATATACTAGATTTGGCGTTGACCGGCCGGAGTGGCGGAATTGGCAGACGCGCACGACTCAAAATCGTGTACCTTCGGGTATGTGGGTTCGATTCCCACCTTCGGCACACAAAATTATATCACAGCCCCTCCCTCTCATTCAGGGAGGGGTTCTGCTTTCAGCGGTAGGCGTCCCGGTCAATCAGATCATCCAACTGCCCGCTGTTCATCTTCCAGATCGCTCGCCAGCGTTGGGCAGAAAACAGCGCTCCGCGGGTGATCAGGCTGAGCTGTTCGTAATACAGGGACAGGCGCGGATCAGAGAGCTGGTTCTGCCCGCTGCGCAGCGTGTCCACGTAGCCGTCCGGCACCAGGCGTTTGAAATGCCCGATGCGCCAGCGCGGGTTGTAGAGCGCCGGCAGGCGCGCCAGCAGCGGGTCGGTCAACGCCAGTTTATCCACCAGGTGCACGCGCGGCCCGGCGAAATAGCCCAGCATCCCCACCGACTCAGCCACCTCCACCCCGCGATCCAGGCGGCGCAGGGTTTCGCCCTGGAAGCGCCATTCGAAGGTGGGCGGGTCTTTTTTGCGCCCGGCGGTGATCAGCCCGCAAGCCTTGTAATAAAAATAGCGCTCATCCGCAATGCCGGTTTTCTCATTGATCGCGTCCCAGCTTTTGCCCCTGCCCACCTCGGGGGAAGGCGTGGCTGCCGAAAAGCCCGCCACAATCGCCGCCAGTGCGCAGGCGCCCAGCCAGGCGTAACGCTTCCACGAGCCTGAAAAATTTAAACGCGCGATCAGCAGCACACAAAGCAGAAAAGGCGCGGTCAGAAAGCGCCCGCCCATGAAGTCGCCGCCCACCCACACCACGTAAGCCAGGTGCAGCAGCACCCCCACCCACAGCGCCAGGCTGCGCCATTCGCGCGCAATGATGATCGTCGCCAGCCCAGCGCCGATGGTCAGCCACAGGATTGGGTCGCGCATCCAGGCATCTTGCAAGTACACAAAGCCCTGATGAATCAACTGCGCGGTGGGGATGCCGGTGTTGAGCTTGGCGTAGGCGGTGTTGGGGAAGAGAAAGCCGTAATATATGACAGCGAAGATTTCCCAGAGAAGGAAAGGCAACTGTCCCAGCGCCAGTGCGCCCAGCGCGCGGCGTGAGCGCGACTGCCAGAAGGCCAGCAGCACGCCCGGCAGCACCAACAGCACGCTGTCCATGCGGTTGACCATGCCCAGCGAAGCCAGCAGCGAAACCCACAAGACCTTGCGCGGAGAAGCGGGCAGGCGCCAGAACAGGACGCACAGGATGACCAGCAGCAGGTAAGCCAGGGCGTTCTCCAGACCTGAGGAGGTGTAATCGACAAAGCTGCTCGACATGGCCAGGATGAGCACCCCCAGCGCGCCCGAGAGCGGCGCCCGCGCCGCTGCAAAAGCCGCCAGTCCCGCCGCGCTCATTGCCAGCGCCAGCGAGAGCAAGATGGTGGTGTAGAACCCCTCGCGGGTGACGGCATAGAACAGGCTGAGCAGCAGCATCCACAGCGGGTGGGTGTAGGTTTGGACGCGCTCAGCCACATTCCAGCGCAATCCGTAACCGTGGATGAAGTTGTCCACCGTGCGCAGGGTGATGTAGGCGTCGTCGCCGATCCAGGCGCGCCGCACCGCGAGCAAAACCAGCAGCAACAACGCGGCAACAGCAGCCGCTGCGCCAATCCACCAGGCCCGGGAATGGGTTTCATTTCGCGAGAACAGGAACGTCATCCCCCTGATTGTACCCCGCCAGCTCAGCCGCCGGATAATTTCTTGCGCATCCGCCGCGACACTTCGCGAAATCCAAGCCGCTCGTAGAAGTCCAACGCGCAGGAGTTGAAGACGTACACGTTCAGCTCGCAGGTTCCCGCGCCGCGCTCGCGCACCCAGGCTTCGGCCTTTGCCATCAACGCCTTGCCCACCCCGCAGCGCTGGTGCTCGGGCAGCACCACCAGCGTGTCCACCAGCACAAAGCGGCGGGGCGTGACCACCGGGTGGGGCGGCGTGTCGCGCAGGCTGACTT
>CAZCBJ010000178.1:0-8446 GCA_964496705.1 uncultured Anaerolineaceae bacterium
CAAACCCACTTGAAGTGGGTTTGAGAGGTTTTCCAGCCTGCCGAATTTATTCGCAAGCTGGGCTGTGGGGTGCTGCGCATGAGAATTTCTGATCCAATCCGCTCAGGCAATCACTCTCTCGTGATTCCCTGAAGGAACGCAGCGACTGAAGGGTCTGCGCGCTTTTGGGAGAGCTTGATTGGCTGGGGATGAATCCCCAGGCTGAGCTCGTCCCAAACCCACTTGAAGTGGGTTTGAGAGGTTTTCCAGCCTGCCGAATTTATTCGCAGGCTGGGCTGTGGGGTGCTGCGCATGAGAATTTCTAATCAAATCCGCTCAGGGAATCACCCCGTGTGAGTCCCTGAAGGAGCCGCTCCGCGGCGACTGAAGGGACTCTTAGGCTATGTCAGAAGAACTTAATAGGCAAAAGCCTGTGTAGAATATTCCACGGCTTCCTATTCGCAACACTCTCATGTGAAGAGTCTGCCCATGATGGGTGGCAAAACTTTGTTAGCCCAATACCCTCATCTCTCAAAAATACCCCGTAGTGGCGGGTCTGTGCTGTAAAATGCTGCGGTTAATCATCAATCAGACCCGCCACTGTAAATGCAAGTCCTCGTAGCGGCGGGTCTGAACCCCATATAACCGCGCTTTAAAATCACCCAGACCCGCCACACCATCGGAATGGCCCTCACTCACCCTTTATTGCGTATAGCGTATTGCTCGTATTTCGGGTCGAGGAAACCAGGCGCAGCCAAAATTTTCCCATCGCCCCTCGAAACTCAACGTTCAGTCCCAGCTTGAGATACTGTATAATATCCTCCAATGATCAACCCCTAACCCAACCGGGAGCCACATGGACGAAAAAACAACCTGTTACCAGCGCAACCCGAACGTGGTGCTGCGCGAAGAAGACGAAGACGGCGCCCTGCTCTTCAACCCCGACACCAACCAGGTGCAGGTGATCAACACCACTGCGGTTTTCATATGGAAAGCCTGCGACGGCGAACATACGCTGGAAGCCATTCTGACTGCGCTGCAGGAGGAATTTGACGAAACCCCGCCAGCCGATGCGCTGCGTCAGGAGATTCAGGTTTATCTGGACGGCATGCTGCAAAGCGGTTTTATTTCCAGGGTTTAGCCAAAAAGCGAAATGACGCACTCAACCTGCCCATCTGCCAGGTCTTTTATCGGTTCAATGGAGGAACGCGATGGCTCATAAAAAAGTTTTTTTAACGGCCAACGGCTAACCGCTTATCGGTAACCCCCACTGCCGTGATGCAGCCCTTCGATCCCGTCTAGGCTTGCGCCGGGGGTTCGTTGTTCAATTCGGGCTGCCACGGCGGGAACCAGGTCAGCGGTGTCGGCTCTTGCCAGAGCGGCAACCGCAACGCCTCCTTCGGCTGCTTTGAGGGGAATCATGCACAAGGGTCATGCAGTACGGGGAATCAATTTGGATAAAAAATTTGGTGATATATACAATCGTTAAAACTGGTATAATCAATTATTGATAATATATCCATATTAACCCATTAATAAAGGGGTTGAAAAATGAATACAAAAAGAAAATATAATACGCCAATCGCACAATCATTACAAGCTGTTTCAGCTAGAGGTATTTCGTCAGCAACATGTACGATTGGTACTTCTTATTTTGCGGGTAACTGTTCGGTTGGTATTTATCCGGGGAATAAATGCCTGACAGGAACAAGGGTGGGGGTTTTTTGTGGTAAAGGAAGTGGAATAGCGTCTTAACAAAAATTATTTAGTCACACGTCTCATTGTCCAGTTCGTTTTCTCATCAAATTGGAAATTTGGTTATCGCAACTTCTGTCACAGATGGTTGCATAATAACTAATGTAAACAAATCTTTCCCATTAGGGATTTCCTTTTCAAAATTTGCTACTTCAGAGGGGAATAAAGCTGATGTATTTGTCTCATTTCTACTTTTAATAGATGATTATCAAATTAATGTATCAGCACTAACACATAATAAATCAAAAATCAAAGACCTACCAACATCTGATAAAAACATTATCGTTCAATCAGAAATTTCTACTGACACGAATAATATTTTCTTTAATGTAAATCCAGATCAAATTAATTATGATTTTGTTCTAAACCAAGTGAATATTTTTCTTCATAATGATCAATTGATCAATCACTGGTCATATTATTCTTCAGCCATTTCACCCTTTTTACCAAATTTTTCTTCGCTTGTATTTCATTCCACCGCTGCATACTTTCAAAGATATGTAGGGATGTTTTTTGCTCAGGATGATGGAGGAAAAACAACTTTTTCACAATTATCCAACCGCCCCATCCTCTCCGACGACCACAACCTCGTCACCCGCGAACCCGACGGCCGCTTCCGCGCCTACGGCACCCCCTGGGGGCGCATCGTGGACCCGCATCTCAACGGCATTGTCGGCGGGCTGTTCCTCCTCGAAAAAGCCCCCACCTTCTCTCTCGAACCGATCAGCCCGCGCACGCTGATCGAATTCCTCTGGCAGGAGCACGCCGACTACTACCGCCCCGCCCCGCCCGAAATCCGCCTCAAAGCCTTCGACCTGATCTGCGAGCTGTGCCATTCCGCACCCACTTACCGCATGCGCTTTCCCAAGGATTATGTTGACGTGGAAGCCATCGAGCGCATCGTCACCGGGCGGAAGGAATAGTCTCACACAGAGACACAAAGGCATAAAAGTTTTTACCACTGCGCCTCTGCGCCTTATACCCCCGGTTTTTGGGGGCTGCGTGAGACTCTTCCTCTCTCACCCGGCGGTATAATCAACCCATGAACGCCCTCGCCGACCGTCTCCGCCGCGCCGCGCGCCACCTGCCCCTGCTGCTGCGCGCATTGGCATTGGTCTGGGAAGCCGCCCCGCGCAGGATGGCGGCTTGGGGCGCGCTGCTTCTCGTGCAAAGCCTGATCCCGGTTGGCCAGGTGCTGCTCACCCGCCGCGTGGTGGACAGTCTGGCCGCCGCGCTGGGACGCGGTCTGAGTTGGGAAGTCGCGCTGCCTCCCTTGCTTTGGGCAGCGCTGATCGGCGCGCTGATGCTGCTCAGCCAGGTGCTCGGCGGTCTGACCGGCTGGGTGCACGCCCAGATGTCCGAGCTGGTGCGCGACACCCTCACCCAGCGCCTCCACCAGCAATCCATCCGCCTGTCCTATGCCTGGTTCGAGAAATCCGAATACTACGACCGGCTCTACCGCGCCCAGGCGGCCGGCGGCGACCTGCCGCTCAGCCAGGTCAGCGCGCTGGGCAGCCTGATCCAGTCCGGCCTGACCCTGGTCAGCATGGGCGCGGTGCTGCTGCAGTACGGCGTCCTCCTCCCGCTGCTGCTGCTGGTCGTCACCATCCCCACGCTGTGGATCGTCATTCGCAACAGCCGCCAGACATACGCCTGGTCGCGCCGCGTCACCCCCCATTACCGCCGCGTCTATTACTACGACTGGCTGCTCACCGCCCGCGAGAACGCCGCCGAGCTGCGCCTGTTCGGGCTGTGGGACTACTGGCGCACAGCCTATGAGCGCGTGCGCAAGACGCTGCGCGAAGAGCGCCTGGGCATCCTCCGCCGCCAGACCTGGTCCAGCCTGCTGGCCAACCTGCTGGGCATGCTCAGCGCGGGCGCCGGGCTGCTGTGGATGGGCGCGCGCGGACTGCTGGGCGCGGTCAGCCTGGGCGACCTGGCGCTGTTCTACCAGGCCTTCAATCAGGGTCAATCCCTCGCCCGCAACCTGCTCAACAATGCCGGTCAGGTGTACACCAACCTGCTCTACCTGGGCGATTTCTTCGAATTCCTCGATCTGCGCCCCACCCCCGCCGAGGTTAGACCGCCGGAAGAGCCCCTGCCGGATGCCGAAACCATCCAGCGCAGCCTGCTGACCGCTCCGGTGGAAGTGCGCCTGGAAAACATCCGTTTCGCCTATCCCGATTCGAGCCAGCCCGCCGTGGAAGACCTGTCGCTGGTGCTGCCCGCCGGGCGGATCACCGCCATCGTTGGCGACAACGGCGCCGGAAAAAGCACGCTGCTCAAGCTGATCTGCCGCCTGCACGACCCGCAGGACGGGCGCATCCTGTGGAATCGACTGGACACCCGTTTGATCCAACCCGAGGCGCTGCGCAGCCAGGTCAGCGTGTTGATGCAATTCCCCCAGGAGTACCAGGAGACGGTATCCGCCAACATCCAGACCGGCCACCTCCCCGCAGACCAGGCGGGCATCCAGCGCTCCGCTCACAGCGCCGGCGCGGATGACTTCATTCGCCAGTTGCCCCAGCAATACGACACCCTGCTCGGACGCTGGTTCGAGACCGGCACCGACCTATCCGCCGGGCAATGGCAGCGCCTGGCGCTGGCCCGCGCCCTGCTGCGTCCGGCTTCGCTGCTTCTGTTGGACGAGCCGACCAGCTCGCTGGATGCCTGGTCGGAGGCTGACTGGTACCAGCGACTGCACGAGGCCCGCGCCGGGCGCACCACCCTGATCATCACCCACCGCCTCTCCACCGCCCGCCAGGCTGACCTGATCTGCGTGATGTCCCAGGGCCGGATCGTCGAATCTGGCCCGCACGCCGAATTGCTCCGCCTCAACGGTCGTTACGCGCAAGCCTGGCACAGCCAGCGCTGGGAGGATGACCGGGGATGAGCAGTCCCGGGTTCGAGCTGCTTTGCCAGTGCCTGGAGCTGACCGACGCGCATCTCCCAGCTTTACGCGCAGTCGATCCAACCGCCTGGCAGGCAGTGCTGGAATCGGCAATCCAGCACGATGTCGCCGTGCTGCTCTACCACCGCCTTAAAACCAAAGGCTTGCTGCCGCAACTCCCCAGCGAAACCGCCGAGGCGCTCCGCTCGCTGTATCTGTATGGCAGCGCTGAGAACCTGCGCCTGCTCACCCGCCTGAGACAAATCCTGCAGAGGCTGCACGCCGCCGGCATCCAGGTCATCCTGCTCAAGGGCGCCCACCTGACCGCCGGGGTATACGAAAAACCCGCCTTGCGCCAGATGGGCGATGTGGACCTGCTGGCGCGGGACGATGATTTGCCGGCGTTGATGGAATGCTTGACGCAGTGCGGTTACGCCCTCACCCGGGAATTTGCCCAGGATACCCGCCACGCCCACAACCATCTGCCGCCGCTGGTGCAGGACGGCTGGCCCACGCTGGAAGTGCACACGCGCCTGATGGATGAGCGCTTCTGGCCGGGTTTGGCGGAGATGGATATTTGGGGTGAACCCGCACAACTGCTAGTCGAAGGGGTTGCCGCGCAGGGTCTGGCGCCCGAGATGCTCATCCTGCACCTCTGCCTGCACGCCATGCGCCAGCATGAATTCGAAAGCGGTCTCAAGGCAGTGTGCGACCTGGCCGAGGTCTGCCGCGCTTTTGCGTCTGAGCTGGATTGGGAAAAAATGCTGCTGCAGGCGCGCTCAGCCCGGGCCGAAGGGTACGCCTTCGCCATGCTGGGGCTGGCGCGCTGGCTGCTGGACGCGCCCGTCCCGCTAACGACCTGGGCGCAGTGCCCCAACGCAGTCGATGACGAGTTGCTCATGCAAATGAAAGACATCATCGCCGCGCCCGTGCGCTTCCAGCTCGACGTGTCCGATGATTTTGGACGTCTGCTGAGCGCAGGCAGCCTGAAGGAGAAAATCACCCTGCTCTGGAAACGCATCTTCGTGCCGCCGGAATGGCTGGAATATGATTACCAGGTCAAGCGCACCGCGCCTTTCTTTTGGGTGTTTTATTTACATCACTTCTGGTTGCTGCTGCGCCGCTATACGCGGACATTCATCTACCGCGACCGCCAGACCGTCACCGCCATCCAACAGCGGGGGCGTTACAAGCAGCGTATCGACGCCATCCTGCGCAAGCTGTCCACCTGACGGATGAGGGAAAGGGATCAGACCCATGATTGAAAATGTGATGATGATCTTCAATCCACTGGCCAACCTCGGGCGCGCCTGGCCCATCGCCGCAAGCCTGCGCCCGCTGGTCGAGCGCTTCTGGGGCGCAGATTGGTCCGGCACGGTCTATCCTAAACACGCCACCGAGGTGGCCTACCGCGCCGCCAGACAGGGCTACGACCTGGTCGTCGCGCTGGGCGGTGACGGCACCGTCCACGAGGTGATCAACGGCCTGATGCAGGTACCCGCCGAGCGCCGCCCCCGCCTGGGGATCGTGCCCATCGGCACGGGCAACGATTTCGCCCACAGCCTGGGCATCTCCGCGGATACGCAGACCGCGCTGCAGCAGGTACTGGACGGCAGCCCGCAGGCGGTGGATGTCGGTCTGATCGAGGAGAACAGCGGAAGGCGGGAATACTGGATGAACTCGCTGGGCATTGGCTTCGACGCCATCGGCACCATCCGCTCGCGGCGCATTCCCATCCTCAAAGGCTTCCTGCTCTATTTGCTGGCCGCCCTCCAGACCATGATCCTGGATTACCAGACCTTCGGACTGACCCTGCAGGTGGACGGCAGGCTGATCCACGAACGGGCTTTGATGCTGATCCTGTGCAACGGCAGGCGCGAGGGCGGCGGTTTTCATATCGCCCCTCAGGCGGAGTTGAACGATCAGCGCATGCATTACGTGGGCGTGCGCACCATCTCGCGCGCCAGGATGTTCCAGACCCTGCCCTACTTCCTGCGTGGTCAGCAGACCCGCCTGCCGCACGTCTTCCACGGCGATTTCCGCGCCATCCACATCCAATCCGACCGACCGATGGTCTACCACGCTGACGGAGAAATCCTGGCCAACTTGCGCAGTGACGTGACCGGACTCAAAGTCAGCATCCTCCCTTCGGCGGTGCAGGTGATGTGCTGAACAGGTAGAGTATAATTTCCCGCATGCCGGATTTATCCCATGCTTTGCAGGGTTCCGACCTGGGTTTTTTGCGCATGGTGGCCTACGCCTGGGGTTTTGAGCTGAGCGCCCCGGACGCCTTCACCGCCCTGCCGGTGGTGGTCAACAACCTGCGCAACCGCGCGCTGGTGGCGGAGGTGATCGAGTCGCTCATCCCCGAAGCGCAAGAAGCCTTGAGCGCTTTGCTGGAAGCCGACGGGCGCCTGCCCTGGGCGCTGTTCACCCGCCGCTTTGGCGAAGTGCGCGTGATGGGCGCCGCCCGCCGCGACCGCGAGCGCCCTGATCTCTCGCCCATCTCCCCCGCCGAGGTGCTCTGGTACCGCGCCTTGATTGGCCGCACTTTTTTCAATCTGCCGCCGGAACCGCAGGAATTCGCATTCATCCCCGAGGACCTGCTCGGGCTGCTGCCCCTGCGCCTCCAGCCCGCTTCCCGCGCGCTCGGCAGGCCTGCCTCTCCCGCCGAATGCGCCCATCCCACCCCGGTCAACGACCGCATCCTCGACCACGCCTGCACGCTGCTGGCTGCGCTCAGATTACAGCTCCCCATCGATCAGGCCTGCTCCTTCGAATGGATATTGCCGAAACTGACCCTCAAAGCCATCCTGTTCACCGCCGGCCTTTTGGATGCCGATGATCTGCCCATCCCCGAAGACACCCGCGCCTTCCTGGAGGCCAGCCGCCCCGCCGCGCTTTTCCAACTGGCAAATGCCTGGCTGAGCAGCAGATCGCATAACGACCTGCGCCTGCTGCCGGGCTTGAGTTTCGAAGGCGATTGGCGCAACGATCCGCTGGAAACCCGCCGGGCAGTGTGCAGGATGCTGGCTGAGTTGCCCGCAGGCGCCTGGTGGAGTATTTCCGCCTTCATCGCTGCGGTCAAGGAAACCAATCCCGACTTTCAGCGCCCCGCCGGCGATTACGATTCCTGGTTCATCCACAAAACCGGCAGCGAAACCTACCTGCGCGGATTTTCAGCATGGGATGAGGCGGACGGCGCGCTGCTGCGCCACCTGATCACCGGCCCGCTGCACTGGCTGGGCTTTCTTGACCTGGCAGCGCCGGATGGACAGTCGCCCCCGGCTGCCTTCCGGCCCTCTGCCTGGTCAGAAAAGCTGTGGCTGAGCCAGCCGCCGGACTATCCGGCAAGTGAAACCGCGCGCCTGCATGCCAGCCCGGACGGCGAGCTGCGCCTGCCCGCCCGCGTCCCGCGCTCGGCTCGCTACCTCATCGCCCGATTCTGCGAATGGAAAGAGGAGAACGCGCAGGAATATGTCTACCGGCTGACCCCCACCTCGCTGGAGAGAGCGCGCAGTCAGGGATTAAAAGTGAGTCATCTGGTCACCCTGCTGCGGCGGCATGCCGTTTCGCCTCTACCGCCCACATTGATACAGGCGTTGGAACGCTGGGAGCGATTCGGGCCTCAGGCGGGCATCCAGAGGGTGGTATTGCTGCGGGTGGCATCTCCCGAGATCATCACCGCCCTGCAGCGCTCCCGCGCCGCCCGCCATCTGGGACAGGCCGTCTCCCCCACTGTGGTCATCATCAAACCCGGCGGCGAAGCCGCTGTGCGCAGCGCGCTGGCTGAATTGGGCTACCTCTCCGCCTTCCATCTGG
>CAZCBJ010000179.1:0-8443 GCA_964496705.1 uncultured Anaerolineaceae bacterium
ATTACACATATCATCCCAGAGCGCATTTCGAGGCGCGGGACATTATTGGGGTGTATGGCACGGAGTTATACGGCTTGCCTACCCAGCCGATTCAACGGCAACCGGGCGCAGTCGCGGTGCAGCAGTTGGCCGCCGCCTCCACCGCGCCGACCGCGCCGCAAGCCACCGGCACACTCACTGCCAGCTTCGACGTGCCCGTCTTCCGCATCACCGCCGAGGGCGACGCCACGCGCTTCGAAGTCCCGCACGACGGCGAGATGACCGCCGTGGGCACCGGGCCGCTCGTGCCGGTGCTGGCGCGCTCGTTCTACTTCCCCGCCGGGACGACCGGCCTGACCGTTACCCTCGTCGCCAGCGACACGGCGCTGCACCCCGTCGTCGTCCAACTGCCCCTGCAACAGGCTGGCGACCGCACCTGGGGCGTCGAAACGGTGCCCTTCACCGGCACGGCGCTCTATCCCGCCGAATTTTTCTGGACGGCGATCTATTCCGACGCGCGCGGCGTGCAACTGGCGTTGAGCGCCATCCCCCTGCGTTACGATCCGCTCACCGGGCAGGTGACGCTCTATCATCACCTGGAGTTCCAGGTGGACTACGACCTGCCGGACAACGGAACGCTGGCTCCGACGACAGCGCCGGACATCACCGCGCTCAGCATCAACGGCGGCGCGCCGGTTGGCGTTGACCAGGCCAGCCTTCCCCTATCGCTGACCGCGACCGTGGCCGAAGACGGGCCGTTGACGCTGCGCTGGGTCATCGAAGACGCGGCCGGCCAACCCGTGCGAGGCGACATAGACGTGGTGACTCTGACCGCCGGCGTGAACGTCCTGGCCTGGGACACAGACAGCCTGGGCTGGCAACCGGGTCCCAAAGTGCTGCACGCACAGCTCGCAGACGCTGAGGACGTTGTCCTGGCGACCGCGCAGACGCCGTTCACCGCGCAGGGACGCAGCCTGGCGGTGACCACCGACCAACCCCTCTACGGCCCGGACGCGACGCAGGTCATCGCGCGCGCGGAAGTGCGCGACACCACCGGCGCGCTCGTCCCTGGCCTGAGCGGGGCGCTGGCGGCGTCCCTCGACGGCGTCGCGCAGGCCCTCGTCTGGCAGGGCGACGGCGTCTACACCACCACTCTGGACGTGGCGGCGCTGGCGGCCATCAGCCATACCCTGGACGTGACGCTTCCCGGCGGCCCGGCGGATACTGCGCCCTTCAGCGTGGATCGCATCGCACCGACCGCGAGCCTGAGCAGCCCGGAGGTCGCCTACGCGCCAGCGGGGATTCCCGTCACCATCAACGGCGACGATGACTTGAGCGGCGTCGCTGTCTACCGGCTGCAATATCGCATCGGCGAAACCGGCGCGTGGACCGACTGGCTCACCCGCGAGACGACGTGGAATTACGACCTGGGCGCGCCCGCCGACCTCACGCCGGTCTTCGGGCCAACGATCCCGGCCGTTCTACAGGGCGACGCCACCTACTACTTCCGCGTCCAGGCGGTGGATTGGGCGGGCAACGTCGAAACGCTGCACGCCGACGCCGACACCTGGACGACATACGTTCAACTCAAGTATGTCTATCTGCCGCTCGTGCTGCGTGCCTACGACGGCAGCGGCGGCGTTCTGGGGAACATTCGTTATGTCAAACGCTATGCTGCCGATAGCGGCGACTGTCTTACACCGGCTACAGCCTGTGGAACGATCCAGTACGCCGTCGATGTGGCGCTCGATGGCGACACCATCGCCATCGCCGGATATGCGGACGCCTACACGCTCGAAAATCCGGGCGGCGACCCGCGCAACACGTATTGGCAGACCAGCACCCGCCCCAAACCCGACGGCTACTACGGCCCGGACGAGGTCACGCAGGTAGTGCTGGTGGATAAGTCGCTTACGCTGCGCGGTGGGTATTCCGAGGATTTCAAAACGCGCAATCCGGTCATATACAAAACAGTCCTGCGTCCTGGTCTCACGGGTGGGGCGGGACGCGGCGTGCTGATCGCGCCGTTCGTCGCCGTCACCCTGGAAGACCTCTATATTCTCGAAGGGGATGCGACCGGACTGGGCGGCGCGTATCACAGCGCCTACGGTTACTATGACGCGGGTGGCGGCGTTCACGCGCTCGGCGTCAGCTACCGGCAGGACGCGCTCGTCATCCGCAACTGCGTCATCGCCGGCAACCGGGCTTCCGACTGGAATTTTGCCGAAGGCGGCGGCATCTACATCAAGAATCGCTCCGGCGCGCAGCTCATCGGCAATGTCATCTCTAGCAACTTCGCGGGTGGCGGTGGAGGGCAAGGCGGCGGCCTTTTCATGCGCGGCGGCGCGGGTGTGCGGCTGGAGACTAACAGCATCATCTCCAATACTGGCACGGAATACGGCGATTTTCAGGGCGGCGGGGCATGTCTATACGGGCTGGTTAGTCCCGTTATCCGGGGGAACACCATCGCTGCTAACGTCGGCACAGAAAAGGGTGCGCGAGTCCTGGGCGGCGGGCTGTATATAGACACTGTGACCGGCGCAGTCATCAGCGGCAACATCATCCGCGATAACGTCGCGGGTGGCTACGAAGTCGGCGCGGGCGGTGGGCTGAGTATGTACCAGAGCCAGAACATCACGTTGCGCGGCAACTCGATCCTCGGCAACATCGCCGCGTATGCCGGCGCGACGGGCACTGCCAGCAGCGGCGGTGGCCTACGCGTCTCGGCCGGTTGCGCCAATATCGTGCTGGAAAACAATATCATCGCCCGCAACCAGGCGCCTTATGCGGGCAGCGGCTTGCTCTTCACCCCCACCAGTAGCGAAAACCTCGTCGTCACCCTGCGGCACAATACGATTGCCGATAATCGGTTGAGCGAGTCGGCGAATCAGCGAATCAGTGAATCGGCGAATGGCGAATGGCAAATGGCAAATGGCGCATCGGTTGATCAGCGCCTCAGCGAACTGGCGGATAACGCTCTACTCTTTACTCCTTACTCTTTACTTCCTACTCCTTACTCCTTACTTCCTACTCCTTACTCCCCACTTCTCGCCGTTCCCAAAGAATCCCAGGGCATCATGACCGTCTACAATGTGACGCTGAATGCGGTCAACACCATCATCGCGGGGCACACACGCGGCATCTTCGAGTTGTTCCCCGGCGAAGGAACGCTACAGGTCAATTACACACTCTGGTATGCCAATACGGTGAACGCCGACCCGACGGTGGCGCGAACCAACGACCGCTTTGGCAGTCCGGACTTCGTCAACGCGGCGGCCGGCGACTATCACATCGGCGCGAATTCAGCGGCGCGGGACGCCGGGCCAGAGGTTGGTGTGACGACGGACATCGACGGCGACGTCCGCGATGACTTGCCGGATATTGGGGCGGATGAGTACATGCAACCATAAGGCGTGCTTGTGATGTGCGAGAGATGCAGGAGGAGGACGATGGTAAAGCTGCGGGTGATGATGCTGGGGATGCTGTTGACCTTGTTGGTAGCGCCGGTGCAGGCTGCATCGCAAGAACCTGTTGGGCGAGTTGCCAATTCACCCAACGCTATCGTCTTTGTGGAGAATGTCGGGCAGTTCCCGCCGGAAGTGCGTTTTTACGCGCTCGGCGCGGGGCTGTGGATCGGCGATGATGGCGTGTGGCGGCAGGAGGCAGGAGGCAGGAGGCAGGATGCAGGATGCAAGAGGCAGGAGGCAGGATGCAGGGGGTAGGGTGCAGGATGCAGAACGGGGGCTTTATGCGCCTTACGCATCTCTCCCTGCCCAAAACTCACAACTCATATCCCACAACCCACATCCCATAACCCAAACCTTGCTCTCCACCGGGCATATCAATCTGCAGCCGTTTGGACGTTTGGCGGAGCGCGTGCACTTCTACCCTTCCGCCGATCCGGTGACGTGGCGCGAAGATGTCCCTGTGTGGGGCGGTGTGCGGCTGGAGGACGTTTATCCCGGTGCGGACCTGGAATTGGCGAGTACAGCGGGTGGCGTGAGCTGGCGCTGGGTCTGCACTGGCGCGTGCCCGGCGGATCTGTCCGCGTTGACAGCATCCACGTTGATCCCGCAGGCTGTCACCGATAACCCCGGCGCCCTTATCGACGGCACATTCCTCGGCGGCAGCGCTTTCGACGGCCTGACCGGGCTGGTCCTGGGGGACGACGGCGCGGTGTATGTAGCGGGTAGCACATCCAGCACCGACGCCGGATTTACCGGCCCGGTTTTCGTCGCGGCATACGCGCCGGATTTGAAGACGCGGCGCTTCATCACCTTCCTCGGCGGCGATCTACAGTACGACGCCATCCGCGATCTGGCGCGCGATGCGGCAGGCAACCTCTATGTTGTTGGCAGCACATGGTCGCGCCAGTTCCCGGTGACGCCGGGCGCATTCGACACGGTACTGAACGATGGGCGCGCGGCCAACTGCCCTACCGGTGTTCTGCAAAAGCCGTGCCCGGATGCCTTTGCGGCGCGTTTCAACGCCGCCGGTCAGTTGAGCTATGCCACGTACCTGGGCGGCGCGAAAATGGATATCCCCGGCCTGGGCAATCAGGGCGGCGACGATTACGGGATAGGTATCCGCGCCGATGCCGCCGGCAACCTCTACGTGGTCGGCAATACCGACTCCGACGATTTCCCCACCACGGCGGGGGCCTACGACCGTACCTTCTCGTATATGGACATTGGCCTCAACCCGGATGTGTTCGTCGTCAAACTGCGGCCTGGCGGGGCCGGGGCGGCGGATTTGCTGTACAGCACTTACGTCGGCGCGGGCTTCGTCAACGAGGCATGGGGGATGAGGCTGGATGGGCAAGGCGTTGTCTACGTCACCGGTAGCGTGAAAGGCCACGATGGTCTGATTCCGCCGGAAATTGACTTCCCACGCACGCCGGGCGCGTATCCCAACGCGAGTGAGTGTCGCGCTTACTATTGCCAGGACGTGTTCTTCTTCAAACTGCGTCCCGGTGGACAGGGTAGCGCCGACATGGTTTACAGCACGTTCTTCGGCGGTTCGTCATCCTCTTCGGCGCTCTCCGAGATGGAGTGGGGGGCGGATGTGGCGCTGCTGTCCAATGGCGCGGTTGTCATCGCCGGCAGCGCCGCATCGGGCGATTTTCCGACAACGTCTGGCGCGTTTTTTACCTCCTATCCGGCCGGTGCGTCCCCGGCGGGCTTCGTCGCCCGGCTCAATCCGGCGGGGCAGGGGACGGCGGATTTGCAGTACAGCACGTTCCTGGGCGGACGTTATGAGACGCGCCCACTGGCGGTCGCCGTGGATGCCGACGGGCAGGCTTACGTCACCGGCATCACCACGTCGCCGGACTTTCCCTTCACGCGCGGGGCATTCGATTCGACGCTCAACGGTTGGGACGACGCCTTCATCGCGCGGCTGGCGCTGCTGGGCAAAGGCAGCGCCGATCTGAAGTACGGCAGCTTCCTGGGCGGCTCCGACGATGACGGCGGCCGGCGTCTCGCGCCTGGGGCGCTGGGGACGGTGTACCTGGCGGGGACCACGTACTCGGCGAACCTGCCGCTCCCGGCAGACGGGTACGATCCCACGCACAACGGCGGCGCGGATGGCTTCATCGCCCGGCTGGCGCTGGGCGTCGCTAACATCGCCGGGCGGATCACCGACGGGAATGGCGCACCGCTGGCGGGCATCACCGTCAATGCGGGAACGTATGCGGCGGTGACAAACAGCCAGGGGCAGTATGCCTTCACCGATCTCCCGGCGGGAACCTACACGGTGGCGCCGATCGGGAGTTATTTCTGGGAACCGGCGCAGCGCGTAGTCAGCGCGCCGCCGGACGCGACCGGGCAGGATTTCGTGAGGCGCAGTCTCGTCAAGACGGTGACGCCATCCACCACTCAAGGGACGCTGTTGCTGGGAACGCCGCTGACGTACACCATCGGCCTCATTTTCCCCGACACGACGGCGCGCAGCTTCTACGATGCTGTACCCACCTACACGACTTACATCACCGGCACGCTCATCGCCCCGGCCGGCGTGACCTACGATCCGGCGCAGAACGCCATCGTCGGCCCACTCACGTTTATGCCCGGCGCGCCGTTCACCGTGACGTTCGCCGTGCAGACGACGATCAGCGGCGGGCCGGGATTTGCGCCTCAGATCGTCAACCGGGCCTGCGTCCATACCCCCGGCGATACGCTTTTGCTGCTGGCCTGCTCCAATGAAGTGCGCACGTGGACCTACGTTCATCGGATTTACCTGCCGCTGACGTTGCGCAATCGCTAAACTGTGTTATACACACCGGTACAATCTTACAGATGCGTTGCACTTTACGAAGTGCAACGCATCTATGTGCAAGGGGGAAATCCGGGATCATGGAACAGCAAATTCACACGTTCGAAGCGTATCTGGATGACGAACAGCGCGCAGTATTGGCCGGATTGACCAGCCCGGCGACGATCCAGGCCTTTCTGGACAGCATCCCCTATGCGCCGGAGGAGCGCAACCGTTGCCCGCTCAACGTGCTGCGCGACCGGCGCGGGCATTGTCTGGATGGCGCGCTCTTCGCGGCGATGGCCTTGCGCCGTATAGGCTATCCACCCGTGGTCGTTGACTTGCTGCCGGAGCCGGGGACCGACGATGATCACATGTTGGCGCTTTACAAGTGCAACGGGCGCTTTGGGGCGCTGGCCAAGTCCAACTTCGTCGGCCTGCGGTTCCGCGAAGCGGTCTATCGCAGCGTGCGCGAGTTGGTGATGTCCTACTTCGAGGTCTTTTTCAACGTAAAGGGGCAGAAGACATTGCGCGCGTACACCGTACCGCTGAACCTGACCCCGTTCGACAAGCACGGCTGGCTGTGGGACGACGCGGGGGTGGAGGTCATCGTCGCACGGCTCGAAACCGCGCGGCAGATTCCCCTGTTGGCACCGGCATTGGCGGCGACGCTCTCGCCGGTAGACCGGCGTTCGTATGACGCGGGGTTGTTGGGAGCGGATCTCAACGGCCTGTACGTGCCCCAGGAGGATAGGCTGTGACCCCGGCAGAAAAACTTATCATGTGAGCCTATCGAGAATACTGGCTGATGAAGTCTAGAAATCAATATGAGCGCAGTTACACTTCAGGTGTGTGCTGAAATGTCCATAAGTCACTTTCGAGTCTTATGTGTTTTGGTTATCTTGTGTGCGGCTTGCGGCCCGGCGACTGAAACACCTGTGCCGACTTTTCGCGTACAAACTGTTACTTCAACGCCTGCGGCTTTGTATACGCCATCTCTGACATTGGCCGCTTCTACCGCGCCCCCGGCATCGCCTTTTCAACTTGATGGATTAGAGGGCTGGTGCTGGCAGGATATTTTGGGGTTAGTGGATGCGCTCAACGATGTATTCTTTTTGGATAGGCAAACCGGCTGGGCTGTAGGTGAAGGGGGAATTATCCTGCACACTCAAGATAGTGGAGTGACATGGCAGCGGCAAATTAGTCCTGTGCGGGAGAATTTTCATCGCGTGTTTTTTGTAGATGCTCATCGTGGTTGGATTGCGGGGCGGGGTGTTTTGTTGCACACCGAGGATGGAGGACGCGTCTGGGTAGAACATCCCTTACTATCAGGGGTTAACTCTTGGGAATCTGTGGATTTTGCATGGGCGGATGCTCACACGGGCTGGTTGATATTCAGTGAGCATATTTTTCATACCTTTGATGGTGGGCAGACCTGGCAAGAACAATCCCAAAGTTCAGACTGGTTGTTAGAAAACATCGTTTGTTTGGATGATCGACATGCTTGGATTACGAGTGGCGATACTATTTTGCGCACGACTGACGGTGGTCTAACCTGGAGTTCCCATAATTATGGCCCAGGTTATTATTTCTCTGCGTTTACCTTCACCAATGAACACTTGGGGTGGGCCGTTAGTTTTGATCATATTCTGCATACTGTTGATGGTGGGCAGACTTGGTATGTGCAACATGAGACTGAGAATGTTTACGGGTTGGCGGATGTGTTTTTCTTGAATGAAAACACTGGCTGGGCTGTGAGTCCTTCTGGACAATTATGGTTTACAGATGACGGCGGTATGATATGGGAAGACCGGGATATCCCCCCATTAAGGCGAGCTATCTTTTTCGTGGATGCTCAAGAGGGGTGGGCTGTGGGTAACTGGCAAGATGGAGAACGCGCGACCATTATGCATACGCGCGACCGGGGCACAACCTGGCAAATTCAAGATACTTTTATCGAAATGCCTGCTTCAGCCTATACAGCGAGTTCTCGTTTGACAAACTATATTGCTGAGGAAACACCATTGACAGAAGCTTTGGTGGTACGACTTGTTCCAGGTCCTTGTAGCTATACCGAGGGTTATTTAATCACAGAAGCTCTATATAGTTTGGGTTGGAATGGTAAGGTTTGGAGAAACTCTTCCCCTTCGTCCTCCGATTATGTAATGGATACAATTGAGCGATTCGATGCTGATGTAGACCGAGATGGTGT
>CAZCBJ010000180.1:0-8378 GCA_964496705.1 uncultured Anaerolineaceae bacterium
TCTGCGCCCGCAGCAAAGAGAGACGGCACCTGATACGGGAGCTGAATTGTGTCCGGCGCATAACCGCGCGATCTGCGGATCATATAGGGCCGGGCGTCCATCTCCCGCACCACCGAATCATCCATGCGCATGTTGATCGGCCGGTCATGAAGCAGGAAACCGTCCGCAAGTGAAGGAAGGCGCTGCCAGGCTTCGTCATCCCGGTAGGCGATGGGTTCTTCGCTGAGATTGGCGCTGGTCATCACCAGAACGGTTGGATACCCATCTTCAGGTTCAAGCAGAAGCAGATGCAAAGGCGTGTAAGGCAGCATCATCCCCCAGGTGCGTTGATGCGGAGCACATTGTGGATCAATGACCGATGAGGCTTTTCTTTCGAGCAAAACGATCGGGTTTTGGACCTTGGTCAGAAGGTCGCGTTCCAGTTGAGAAACATGAGCGTGTTGTTGTATACCATCCAGGTTCCAGGCCATGATAGCAAATGGTTTGTCGCTGCGTTTCTTGCGCAGGCGCAGCTTTTTGACCGCATCCGCATGGGTGGCATCACAGGCCAGATGGTAGCCCCCCAGACCTTTCACCGCGATGATTTTTCCAGCGCGGATGGATTGGCGGGCGAGTTGGAGGGCTTCACCGCGCTGCCCCAGCAACCGGTCATTTTCCATATAGGCAAGCTGAGGTCCGCAGGTTGGACAGGCGATCGGTTGAGCATGAAAACGGCGATTCAAAGGATTCTCGTATTCAGAGCGGCAGTCCGGGCACATGGCGAAAGCAGCCATGGTTGTCTTGGGGCGGTCGTAGGGGATATCCTGGATGATCGAGAAACGCGGGCCGCAGTTGGTGCAATTGATGAACGGATAGCGGAAGCGGCGATCTTGCGGGTCAAACAGCTCGCGGCGACAATCAGTGCATACAGCTACATCAGGCGAGATGGGGATGAAGTCACCCGGTTGTGGAGAGCTTTCCAGAATGGAAAACTGGCTGTGATGTTTACCCTGGATTTCCGCGACGGCAATCTCATCAATGCGCGCCAGAGGTGGAGGGCTGGTGTGAATATCTGAGATGAAGGCTTCCAGGTCTTGCCGAGCACCGGTTACGACGATTTCTACGCCGCTGGAGGTGTTCCGAACCCAACCGGTCAGCGAATGCCTGGTGGCTGATTCGTAGATAAAGGGGCGGAATCCCACTCCTTGTACGATCCCTCGCACAAAAACATGCCTGGTCTGGGGGATTTTGGCTGACCGATCTTTCTTCAAATTCTCTACCTGTAGCGAATGGCTCGACCGTTTTCAGGGATTTTTTATAGCTAGAACCCTGGCGCGTAACCAATCTGTCCATTCCTGGATGCCTTCGCCGGTGGTGCAGGAAAGGGTGAAGGTGGTCAACCCTGGATTGAGCATCTCCACCCCCGCGCGAAAATAATCCATGCGGAAATTCACGTAGGGCAGCAGATCAATTTTATTGATGATCAAAACATCCAGCCCACGGTAAATATTGGGGTATTTATACGGCTTATCATCTCCTTCGGGGATGGATGCGATCAGCACATTGGCATGTGTGCCGAGGCTGAAGGCAGCCGGACAAACCAGGTTGCCGACATTCTCGATGATCAATAAATCCAGCGCGGACAGGGGAAGCTGCTCCAGGCCGTGGCTGAGCATGGGAGCGTCGAGATGGCAATCTCCACCGGTGTTGATTTGCACTGCCGGCGCGCCGGCGTCTGAGACCAGGTCGGCGTCGATGGTGACCGGCGCGGTGTCGCCTTCGACAACGCCAATGCGAATAACCGGGCTGAGACTCTTAATGGTTTGCAAGATAACACTGGTTTTTCCAGCGCCTGGCGATGCCATGATGTTGAGGCTAAAAATGCGGTGGCGGTCCAGTATCTCACGGTTGACTGCTGCCACCTGGTCATTTGCGCTTAGAATTTTCTCCACAACGGGAATGCGGACCGACATTGTTTTCTCCTACAGCTCTATTTGAATGCTGTCGACCCAGAATTCTTCACCCGCGGTTATCTTAAGACGCGCGCTGCCGCATCCGGGGCAGGGGGTCAGGTCGCCATTTAACCTAAAGCTTTGACCGCAATCCTGGCAGGTCAATTCAGCAGGAATGCGCTTGAAATGTAAACTGGCACCGTGACAGGGCGAATTCTGACTGATGAAATCCCAGTAAAATTGCACCGAGTCATCCACAATGCTGGACAACTGACCGATGACAAGGTAGATGTCGGTGACGCGGGTCGCATTTGCCTGCCGGGCATGTTTGAGGGCAATATTCAAGATCGATTCGGTCACAGCCAGTTCGTGCATGGGGTCATTATATACGAAAAGGATAAAAATAGTTGATTTAGATTCGATGACCGTTACCGATCCGGTAAGAAGCGGTCACCTGGCCTACTCGTACTGGGTCGGATATTGCGATTTGGTGAGGATGACGTCGAACAATTGCAGCCGGGTGATCAACAGACGGCTGGCAGCCACATTGGCTACCCGGCGCATGATCACATAACCGATGTCATGGTCTTCGTCGCACAACAAACGCAGCGCATCTCCGTTGAAAGCCAGCAAACGGGCGTCCTTGCTAATTCTGGCCGTCGAGGTGCGGTTACGAACCACTGGAGTCAGACTGGTCCATCCGATGATATCCAGCGCTTCGGCCACCATCAATTTCAGACTGCCTTTTTGTGGCACATGGATTTCCAGAATAATCTCGCCTTCCAGCAAAATATATAGTCCATCTGTGCGGTCACCCTCGTGAAACAACTCAGTGCCAGCCGGAACATTACGAATAGAGGCGCAGCGGGCAAGCCTTTCCAGTTGGAAAGGCTTTAAATCCAGAAACCAGGGAATGGTTGCCAGAATTTTGGAAAGGTCACTGCCGGTGTTGATCGGTTTCAAATCGCTCTATCGTAAATTCAAGATGTCTATACTTTTTACACCATTCTGATGTGAGCATGAAGTGTTTTCCGTCACTCGTGTGAGGGTAAATTGTCAGGTAGCCAACTCTCGCGTAGCCAGGTGAGGATGTGGTCGGCAGCCTGTCCCGCCAATTGGCAAGTCCGCCCCGAAAGCTCCTGACCGAAGCCAAACTCAAACCCACGCACAGATGCCAACAAAGCCGAGGGACAATTCCCATACACATTCAATGCAATGCTCAAACAGGTCTCGGCGGTCATATGGTGGGTGAGGGGTGCTGATTGGAACTGGGGAAGAAGAGGCGTGAAATGCAAGTCATCAGGTATACCACCCGTGTGAGCATCTACAAACACAGCCAGATCATAGCGGGCGATGATCTCCGCCAACTCAGGATAAAGCTGCAGGGTGAAAATAAGGTCGGCAACCTGAACAGAGGGTAACATTTTTTCGTCCACTTCTTCCCATACAGCCAGCCCCAACTGACGGGAAAGCTGATTCAGGATATGCCAGGCAACCCCATCATCCTGCCGATCCAGATTCCCGTATCCGATCACCAATGTTTTGGGAGACATGTGGTCAAGTTCACTTTCTATCAACACCCGCTGCGGGATTCCCGCAACGGGTGTTGAAAAGTTGATCATTGAGGAGCAAAAATGCTGCCCGCTTACCTGCTCAGAGTCTGCAGCAGGTTTCCAGCCGAGTCGAGCAGCTCGATGGTGATGGGCATTTTACCGACGGCATGGGTCGAACAGGAAAGGCAGGGATCGTGCGCGCGCACAGCGGCTTCGACGCGGTTGAGCAAACCCTCGTGAATTTGCGGACCGTTGATATAGGTCTTGGCAACGCTGTCGACAGCATGGCTCATCGCCCAGTTATTGTGCCCGGTGGCAACGATCAGATTGACCTTTTTTAACTGACCGGTGGGAGTAGTCCAGTAGTGGTGGAAGAGTGTCCCGCGAGGCGCTTCGATGACGCCCACCCCTTCGCCCTTCAACTGCTGGCGCGTGTTCATGATGTGGGTGCTGGTGATATCAGTGTCTTCGCAAAGGCGGCGAACATTTTCCAGCGCATACAGGATTTCGATCAGGCGGGCAGTATGGAAATGGAGGGTGTTTTCAACCGGCAGGCCTGCATTTAGCGACTTGAAGAATTTCATTTGCTCATTCGCAATGGGCGTATCGATGAGGTCGGCGGCATTCAAGCGGCCCAGCGGACCCACACGATAAACACCGCCCGGGAATCCCATTTTCTTGTAATAGGGGAATTTCAGATAGGACCAGCTCTCCACATGCTCGGCGATGTAATCGAGGTAGTTGCGCCCGTCGAATTTTTCGAGCTGTACACCTTTGTCATCCACCAGGCGCACGTCGCCATCGTATAACTCCAATGCGTTCTCAGGCGTGACCAAACCGAAATAACCGCTCTTGAAGACGGCAAACCGGTTGATATCTTCGGCATTTTTCTCCGCCCAGGCTTTCATAATTACGAGACCAAGCTGGGTGGTTGCCAGGGCTTCATCCAGCCCGGACAGGATGGCATCTCGATCAGCGGCGCTGAGGGCTTTGTTCACACCACCGGGAACTGCGAAATTAGGGTGAATGCGTCTGCCACCCAGCAGGTAAATGATATTTTGGCCGTATTTGCGCAGGTTAACCGCCTTCAGGGTTAAGGCAGGGTCGGCCTGGATCAATCCAACCACATTGCGCACGGCTGGATCAGCATCAAAGCCCAGCAGGAAATCCGGCCCGGCCAGCTCAAAAAAGTGCATGCCGTGGCTCTGGATGACCTGGCCCATGTGCATTAATTCGCGGAGCATGTTGGCGGGGCGTGGCGGAGGGCAGCCCAACACTTCATCACCGGCTTTGGCGGCTGCCAGATGGTGACTCACCGGGCAAATCCCGCAAATGCGCGGCGTAATGGAAGGCATCTCAAAAACCATGCGACCTTCGCAGAATTTTTCGAAGCCGCGAAATTCATTGACATGCAGGTAAGCGCGTTCAACTTTACCGGCATCATCCAGCCGGATAGTCACTTTGGCATGACCTTCGATACGGGTTACTGGTTCAATCGTAATTTTCTGTCCCATGTTCATCCTCCTAACACTAATGCCAGTGCAGTTTATCGCCCTTTAACTCGGGAATGCGCCCTTGCGCCAGTTCAGCCAACACGTAGAAGATCACGTCCGCATCTGGCGGGCAGCCAGGCACAAAGAGGTCCACTGGGACCACCTCACTGACAGCGCGAACCCGGGTTGGGACGGCCAGTTCGGGATCATCAGGTATCTTGCCTTCTGAGTCGGTGCTTTCGGTTTCCACATACGCGCGGCGCAGCGATTCTTCGATCGTGAAGAAATTGCGCATCGCCGGCACACCGCCAAACACCGCACAATCACCCAGCGCCACCAAAATTTTACAGCGTTTACGCATACGATGGGCGACTTCTTCATTGGCAGAGTTGTTGATTCCACCCTCTAAAATCCCGACTGCGACACCGCTCTCATCCGGTTCTTTGAGATCGGTTACCGGGGTTGCGCGGATATCAGCCAGCTCTGCCACGGTGACGATGCGCTCGTCCATGTCCAGCAGTGACATGTGGCAGCCGGCGCAGCCTGCCAGCCAATCAGAGGATACTTTTGGTTTTGCCATGATGGTCTCCTTTTCTAGTTTACCGTTAATCTTGCCTCAGGCATTGGTCAATGCCACCGGCGAGGCGGCTTTACTCAGCCGGGCTTGCCAGTCGTTGCTTAGTTTCGCACCCACCTGGGCGGCAATAGCTTCGATCGCTTCCTGATTGGTCTTTACCCCTTCCGGTTTCTCCAGAGACTGCTCAGCCTTTTGGATTCGACCGTCCATACTGACGAAGTGACCTTCCTGTTCCATCCATGTTGCCACAGGAAGGACAACATCAGCCGAGGAAGTCAGTTGAGAAACATAGCTGGCCAGGACGATCTTGAAAGGCGCTTTCTCGAGTCTCTGCACCAACCGTTGCGCCGGGGCTTCATCGCCCAGAGCGACCAATGCCGTCTGATGACCGTTCATGGAGAAGACCTGGTCAAAGCCCATCAAAGCTGCAGCCAGGCTGTTCGCGCCACCTTTGGTGGACACTACTTGAGCTCCGACGGATTTGGCGAATTCAACCACTGCCTTGACCGCGGCGGTGCCTTTGGCACTCATGCCTTTTCCGAATACGACCACCGGCTGTTTGGCAGCGGAGAGCAGGCTGGCAGCTTTCTGCAAGGCTTCAACCTTTACACCAATCTTGACCGCAGCGGCTTCTAGTCCAGAATCCTGCTTTAACGCGGCGAGTACGTCCGCTTCGGATGCTTTGGACTTGATGGCAACATCTGCAATCTCGTCCATCGAATTGCTCTCTGCATCCACTGTGATCAATTTCAAACCATTGGGTTGGGCGCGCTTAATCATGAAACCGGCCACCTCATGCTCTTCGACCAGGTCTGCGCCGACAACCACAACCAGGTCTGCGGAGTTCAACACATCCAGCCTGGCTTCAAAGGGTTGGCTCAACTCGGCTGCCAGCGAGATTTGCGCTGCGCAGGGCATCCCTTCCTCGGTGCTGGTTACCATGTCAGACTTGAGTTGCTCGGAGGCGATTTGTTTAAAAGCGCTCAGGCTTTCCACCGACAGGCGGGTGGAGGCAACTGCGGCAACCTCGCCAGCCTTGAGGTGGTCAGCGGCAACCTTCAGCGCTTCTTCCCAGGTGGCAGCGCGCAATAGCCCGTCTTTGCGAACCAGGGGAGTCACAATTCGTTGGCGTTCTTCGACCATCGGATGGAAGCGGCCGACCTCGCAGGTCAGACCAAAGTTGACCGGCGCATTCCAATCGCCGTCGATGCACACCATATTATTGTCGCGGGTCAGCACATCGATCCCGCAACCGATTGAGCAGCCCACGCAGACCGTGGGATGATGATTGGATTCGGTTTTATGACCGCGATAGGCGCTCCAGCGGTCAATGATCGCGCCAGTGGGGCAAACCTGAACGCACATTCCGCAGGAGATGCAAGTGCTTTCGCCCAGCGGTGTGCCCAGATCGGCGACCAGGAAACTCTTGGCGCCGCGTTCTTCAAAGCCAAGGGTGAAATTGCCCACCAACTCACTGCAGGCGCGGACACAGCGGCGGCAAAGGATGCAACGGTTGTTTTCCATGATGATGTATTTGTGGGATGCATCCATGGGATACATCTGGAAATTTGGCTGCAGCGGCCAATTGGTCATGCCTTCGGCATAGGCAGCATTCTGCAGCTCGCAGTCACCACCGCTCACCTGGCAATAGGGGCAAAAATGGTTGCGCTCGCTGAAGATGAGAGTGAGCACAAACTTGCGCGCGGTGCGCACCTTTTCTGTATCCGTGTGAATCACCATGCCGTTACTAACCGGCAGCGTGCAGGACGGCTGCAGTGTGCGGAACCCATCAATCTCTACCAGGCACATCCGGCATCCGCCGTAGGGGGTCAGCGCTTTATGGTCGCAGAGGGTGGGAATGTTGAATCCCGCTGTTTGCGCTGCCCGTAAAACGGTGGTACCTTCCTGGACTTCCAAAGCTTTTCCATCAATTGTGATGTTGACCATAATTACATCCTCTTTAATCAGGTTGAGTTATTGGTATTTAATCGCGCTGTTGTACACTTTCTGTCCGCTCATCGGGCAAACACCCGTCGGACAGACTTTCAAGCGCACATGAGCTTCAACTTCAGCGCGGAAATGGTTGAGAATATCGTGCACCGGGGTGCCGGAGGTCTGGCCTAATCCACAATTGGACATCTGATAGAGCTGTTCGCTGATCATTTCCAGATCGGCAAGGTCCTTCATCGTACCGACGCCTTCTGCGATGTTGCACAGTATCTCATAGGCGCGCTGATTGCCGATGCGGCAGGGATTGCATTTGCCGCAGCTCTCGATGCGAAAGAAATTCATCAGGACTTTGGCCAGGTCCACCACACAGGTGTATTCGTCGCAAATCAACAATGCGCCGGAGCCGAGTGAAACACCAGCTTTGTTGAAGCCGTCGAAATCCATCGGTGTGTCCTGCAAACTGGCAGGGATGACAGAGCCGCTGGATCCGCCGGTTTGCGCCAGCTTGAAATGCGCGTTGTTCTTCATCCCTTTGCCATAGATGGCGATCACTTCTCGCAACGTGATTCCCATGGGGACTTCAATCAAGCCAGTGACATTCACATTGCCGAGGATGGTGTAAACTTTCGTGCCTGGGCTGGAGGGGGTGCCAATATTGCGGTACCAATCCGCGCCGTTGCGCAAAATAGGCGGCACATTAGCCAGTGTTTCCACATTGTTTACCAGCGTGGGTTTTCCCCACAAGCCGTTGGTGGTGGGATAAGGCGGTCGGGCGCGCGGCTCACCGCGTTTGCCCTCGATGGATTCTATTAATGCGGTTTCTTCACCGCAGATATATGCGCCAGCGCCAGAATGTATATGGATGTCAAATGAG
>CAZCBJ010000181.1:0-8314 GCA_964496705.1 uncultured Anaerolineaceae bacterium
AACCGATAACCGACAACCGACAACCAACAACCAACCGCCAATCGCCCTGTATAATTAACCCATCACGGAGGAGCCATGAAGAGCGTGCGCGTTTCGGTGAAAGCCTTGATCATCCAGGAGGGGCGGCTGCTGGCGGTGCAGAAGCGCGGCGAGGACGGCAGCCTGTTCTACGCGCTGCCCGGCGGCGGGCAAAAGGTCGGCGAAACACTGATCGAGGCCGTCGGGCGCGAATGCCGCGAGGAGCTGAACATCGCGGTGGAGGTGGGGCCGCTGGTCTTCATCCGCGATTACATCGGCGCCAACCACGAATTCGCCCGTTTTGATCCGGACGTGCATTTCCTCAACCTGGTCTTCGCCTGCCGGGTGCTGAGCGGAACCCCCGGCGCGGGCGGCACCCCCGACCGCCGCCAGGTGGGGCTGGCCTGGCTGGCGCTGGACGAGCTGGAGCGGGTGAACTTCTTTCCCCGCGCCGGCGCCGGGGTCATTCGCCGCTGGGCGCGCGAGGGTCTGCCCGCCGAGCCGCTCTACCTGGGCGACGTGAATTAACCGCAGCCTGCAGCGGGACGAAAAGGTTGCAAGGGGATTTTACTGACCCTTTTTAGCCCGATTTTCTTTGAGATCCTGCGACCTGTCCGGATGGACAGGTGTTCTGCCCGACTTTCTGCCGGGCGAAAACCTGCCGCGCGACGGGCGAAGCGGCGGCGCGCGCGACGTATACTCATGCCGGAAAGGAAATTCCCATGAAATACGCGCTAGCTTTGCTCCTTTGTGTTTTCGTGATCCTGCTCTCAGCCTGCGGCTTCATGAGCCGCGCGGTCAGTGTCAGCCAAAAAACGGTGGTCGGCTCGGGCGTGGTCGTCCGCGAGGAGCGACCGCTGGGCAGCATTCACGCCGTGGATGTGCGCGGTTTTGGCACGCTGATCATCACCCCGGGCGAGCAGGAATCGCTGGTGATTGAAGCCGAGGACAACCTCATCCCCTACCTGGTCTCCGAGGTGCGCGGCGGCTGCCTGTACCTGCGCACCAGGCCGCTGTTTTCGTTTCAATCCAGCAAGCCGATTCGCTACCACCTGACCGTCCGCGCCCTGGACAAGATGCGGGTGGAAGGTTTCGCCGCAGTGGAAGCCGCCGGTTTTGATTTCAACCAGCTGGACGCGCGCCTGGACGGCTACGGGCAGATCAGCCTGAGCGGTGCGCGCATTGGTCAGCTTGACGCCCGCCTGGGCGGCTTCAGCCAGCTCAACGCCCAGGGGAGCGCCGACAGCCAGTCGCTGAACCTCAGCGGTTACGCCCAGGTGCAGGCCGCCGGGCTGGTGAGCCGCGATGCGCATGTGCGCATGGGCGGCAGCAGCCAGGCTGAGATTCAGGTCACCGACACGCTGGACGCGCGCGTGGACGATAGCGCCCGCCTGAGCTACGCCGGCGCGCCGCAGGTGCGGCAGGTGGTCTCGCCCACCGGGCACATCCAGCCCATCCAATGATGCGCAGAGCGAGCCTGTGCAGGTTGGGGTGACGGTTCCGCTCAACCCAACCTGCCCCTCAACCATGTGACTCTCTCAGCCCGCAGGGGCGAAGGGTCTCGTCCTTGCAGACCGTTGGGTTTCGCTTGAGTGGTTGAGGGGAAAAATCAATGACGGTCTCGCTCAACCCAACCTACACCAACTGCGTAAACCACCCCGTGATTCCCTGAGCGCAGCGAAGGGTCTCGCCCCGCCGCAGGAGCCCCCTCTCGCAGGTTCCGAACCCAATCGTATCAACTTAAGCAATTCCGCATTTCGCCTAGGGATGAATCCCCAGGCCATTCTTCACCCAAACCCACTTGAAGTGGGTTTGAGAAGGCTTTCTAGCCTGCGAATTCCATTCGCAGCCCAAGAAGCGACAAATTTCCCGGCAATATCATTTTTTACAATCGTCTTCCCCTTAAGTTGACACCATTGGTTCCGAACCCTGCGGGAGGGTGGAAAACCGACAACCGACAACTGACCACCGACAACCGATTCCCGACCACCGACAACCTTCTTCTTCCCCCTCATGTATAATATCCTCATCCTTTTCCATCCAGGATGTCCCCATGTCCCCCAAACCGATCACCCGCAACACCCTCTTCTACGGCGACAACCTGCCCGTGCTGAGAAACTACATCCCCGACGAGTCGATCGACCTGATCTACCTCGCGGGCACCTTCAAGCGCGCCGGCAAGCAGGAAGGGCTGGGGATATAAAAGCGGAGCCCGCCCTGCGCCCCTTTGACCAACTCACCCCGCGTGGAAAAATCCGCCGCCTGCGCGGGGCGGCGCTGCGCGCGCTGGCGCAATACGACCTGCCCGTGCGCGACCTGCGCTTGCTGGGCGCGTTCACCAACACCCTCTTCCGCGTGCGCGCGCTGGATGGGCGCAGCTACGTGCTGCGCATTTGCGCGCCGGGCTGGCGCGACGAAGAGGACCTGCGCGCCGAGCTGGCCTGGCTGAGCGCGCTGCAGAGCGAGCCGGACATCCCCGCCCCTGTGCCGCTACCGGCGCGCGGCGGGGCGGGCTACGTGCTGGCCACTGCCCCGGGTCTGCAGCCGCTGCGCTGTGCGCTGTTCAGTTGGCTGCCGGGCGTCCCGCTGGCCCGGCGGCTCAGCCCGCAGAACCTGTACAAAATGGGCGAATTGTTCGCCCGCCTGCACCGCTTTTCCGCCGCCTTCACCCCGCCCCCCGGCTTCACCCACCGCCGCATGGACAGCCCCTTCTCGCGCGGTGAGCAGGCGCTGCTCTTTTCGGACGCCTGCCAGGATGCCCTCATCCCGCTCACCCGCGACCTGCTGGCGCGCACCGCCGCGCGCGTGCAGGCCGCCTTCGCCCGCCGCTACGCCGATTCCGCCGGGCTGCGCGTGATCCACAACGACCTGTGGCACGGCAACATCCTCGTCCACCGCGGGCGGCTGTACCCGCTCGACTTCGAGGACACGCTGTGGGGCTATCCGGTGCAGGACCTGGCCATGGCGCTGCACGACCTGATGAACGACGTGCCGGCGGATGATTTCGAGCCGCTGCAGGCCGCCCTGCGCCGCGGTTACGAAAGCCTGCAGCCCTGGCCCGAAGCCTACCCCGGCGAGGTGGACGCCTTTCGCGCCGGGCGGGTGCTGTGGGTGGCCAATTACGTCGCCGTCCACCAGCGTCCCCACCTGGCCGATTTTCTCGAAGGACTCGCCCCCCAGTTGGCGCGTTTTCTGGAGAGCGGCCTGCTGCGCAAACCACCCGCCGCGTGACTCTCTGAGCAGATTGTTGGGTTTCGCTGGAGTGGTTGAGGAGAAAATCAATGACGGTCTCGCTCAACCCAACCTACACCAACTACTACACCAACTACACCAACCGACAACCTCTTCCCGTCGTTAAAGTAGTTAAAAGAGTCGTTAATATGAATCACGTGCAAATTTTGCACTCACACGGCGTGCAATTTTTGCACGTTTCACGGATGCAGAATCTGCACGCTGGCCGCCAACATGCAAAAGATTCCCGCTGGCCTGCAGGCAAAATCTGCGTCCCGGCCAGGATGCAAAAAACGCCCGCCGGGCAGCATGCAAAATCTGCATTCAGGCGCGTCTGTTTGGCATCTTTCCTGAATGCAAAATCTGCACGCAGGCGCCCGCCATACATTGTACAAAACCACCGCAAGCAAGGACTCTCAAGGAATTGAATCGGTCTATTTTCTGAGTATACTGATAGTGAGATGGTGGTTCAGATGAGACTACTCAGTCGCGCCCCGCGAGTTTCTCTCCTGCCGGGCATGCTGCTCGCCTGGCTGCTTTTGAGCGCGATTCCGGTGAACGGCGCGGCGGCAAATGCCCGGCATGCCGGCTCGCCCGCGCTGACCCTCACGGTGACCAACGTCGGCGAAGCGTTCAACGGCGACCTCTCCAGCCCGGCGGCGCTGCTCGCCAGCCCCGGCGCAGACGGCATCTCGCTGCCCGAAGCGCTCATCGCCACGCAGGCCGACACCGGCGCGCACGAGACGATCAACTTCGCCCCCGCCCTGGCGGGCGCGGTCATCGCCCTGAGCCAAACCCTGCCGGAGATCACGCGCAGCGGCTTGACCCTGGACGGCGACAGCGATGACGACGGCGCGCCGGACGTCACCATCGACGGCGGCGGCGCCGTTTCCGAGGGGCTGTTGATCCGCGGTGCGTCCGACGTGCTCGTTGAGGGTCTCCATTTGCGCAATTTCAGCGGGCCCGGCATCGAGATCGCCACCCATCCCCGCGAGGACGGCGACCTCGTGGAGAACCTGGTCCTGCGCCATAATATCCTCGAAAACATTGGGTATAGCCCGATCGTGCTGCGCAATGACCGCCGCCATGCGCTGATCCGCAACGTCGAGATCGCTGAGAACACCCTCCAAAACTACCGCGTTGGCATCACGCTGAATGCCGCTTCTGCTGTCGGCGCCAGCGACAATCAAATCTTGAACGTCTCGATCCGCTCCAATACGCTGATCGCAACCAGTTATTCCATTGGCATCTTTATTGCTGCCACCGGCGCAGAGGATGCCTCGCGCAACACCATCCGCGATATCCGCATCACAGGCAACCGCATCCGCGGGCACGCCAACTCCTCGATCCTGGTGGACGCCGGCAACCAGGCCAATTGCAACGACAACCTCACCAGCGATATCCTCATCGCCGAAAACCAGGTGGACGGCGCGGCGGTGGACATTGAGATGGTCACCGAGTCGGGCGCAAATTCGACCGGCAACCGTCTGACCGGGGTGACGATTGCGGATAATACCCTCACCGGCGGCGGGATCATGTTCGCCGGCGCAACCGGGCGCGATGCCCACGATAATACCGCCTCAGACGTGCTGATCGAGCGCAACCGCATCAGCGCCTGCTCGTCCAACGGCGTCTATTTGGCTGCCGGCAGCGGCGGCGCTCATGATAATCTGCTGGAGGATGTGCTGCTGCGCAACAATCTCATCGCCGACTGCACGCGCGGCGCCGGCGTTTTGCTGCACGGCGAGGACGCCGGCAGCCCGCGCAACGCCATCCGGCGGGTCGCCATCGCCAACCTGACCCTGGTGAACAACGGGGGTGAGAGCGGTTGGGCAGGCGGCATCCACGTCAATAGCCTGGACGCCAGCAACACGATCGAGGCGGTCAGCGTGACCAGCACCATCCTGTGGCAGAACGGCGGGGGAGACGCCATCCTCGGCTCGCTGGCGCCGGCCAGCGTGAGCCACTCGCGCCTGAACGATGAGCGCTTCACGGATCAAAACGGCAACTTCAGGCTGATCCCCGGGTTTGTCGATCCCGCGGCGGGGGATTACCATTTGCGCTCAGATTCAGCCTGCATCGAGTCGGGCGACCCCTCGGCGGCGGAGGCGGGTGAGCTGGACCTGGAGAAGAATCCCCGCCGGTGGGATGCCGACGGCGACGGCGCCGCCGTGGTGGACCGCGGCGCCTATGAGTTCAACGCCGCGCTGCCGCTGGAGGTTGTGGCTCAGAGAAAAAGCCAGGCTTCGCCGTCTGCAGCGCTGCTCATCTGCCTGGCGGTGGGGCTGTCCGTGATCCTGGCGTTTTGGCTGGGAAGGAAGAAACGCTAGACGATTGGCTTCAAGTTATAATGGGCTCATCCCCCATTCCAACCCAGGAGGCCTGTCATGGCTTTTTTTGATCTCCCGCTTGAAGAGCTGCGCGCCTACAAACCCGCGCGCAAGGAACCGGCTGATTTCGACGCGTTCTGGAAGGCGACCCTCGCCGAAGCCAGCGCCCACCCGCTGGCGGCAACCTTCGTCCCCGTCGATCACGGCCTGCGCTTGCTCGAAACCTTCGACGTCACCTTCAACGGCTTCGGCGGTCAGCCGGTCAAGGGCTGGCTGATCCTGCCCAAACAGCGCAGCGGCGCGCTGCCCTGCGTGGTCGAGTACATCGGCTACGGCGGCGGGCGCGCCTTCCCGGTGGCCTGGCTGCAGTGGGCCGCCGCCGGCTTTGCCCACTTCGTCATGGACACCCGCGGGCAGGGCAGCGCCTGGCAGCCCGGCGACACCCCCGACCCCGAGCCGGAGGGCGGCAACCCCTTCTTCCCCGGCTTCATGACTCGCGGCATCCTGAATCCCAAAACCTACTACTACCGCCGCGTCTTCACCGACGCCGTGCGCGCCGTGGAAGCCGCCGCCAGCCACCCCGCCGTCGATTCCGCCCGCATCGCCGCCAGGGGCGGCAGCCAGGGCGGCGGCATCACCCTGGCCGCGGCCGGGCTTTCGCCGCTGGTCAAAGCCAACATGCCGGACGTGCCTTTCCTCTGCCACTACCGCCGCGCCACCCAGATCGTCGGCACCCACCCCTACGCCGAGATCGCCAGTTATTGCAAGACCCACCGCGACAAGGTGGAGACCGTCTTCAACACCCTGGCTTACTTCGACGGGGTCAACTTCGCCGCCCGCGCCGAATCGCCCACCCTCTTCTCGGTCGGTCTGATGGACGACATCTGCCCGCCCTCCACCGTCTTCGCCGCCTACAACCACTACAAGGGTCCGCGGCAGATCAAGATCTACGAGTACAACAACCACGAAGGCGGCGGCATTTACCAGCAGATGGAGCAGCAGAAGTTCCTCAACGCGCTGTGGCCCGACCGCGCGCTGTGAGCAGGGGATGGCGCCTATGCCGCTCAACAACCAGGTGCAACTGATCACCTACGCCGATTCGCTGGGCGGCGACCTGCCCGCGCTGCACCGCGCGCTGGACAAGCATTTCCGCGACGTGGTGTGCGGCGGTGTGCACATCCTGCCGCCCTTCCCCTCCTCCGCCGACCGCGGCTTTGCGCCGCTGACCTACTTTGAGATCGACCCCGCCTTCGGCACCTGGGCCGACATGCGCGCCCTGGCCGCCGATTACCCGGTGACCCTCGACCTGATGGTCAACCACATCTCGCGCAAGTCGGCCTACTTCCAGGATTTCGTCCGCCGCGGGCGCAATTCCCCCTGGGCCGACCTGTTCATCCGGGTCGAGAAAGTGTGGCCCGACGGCAATCCTCCGCCCGCCGACGTGGCCAAAATCTTCCTGCGCAAGCCCGACAACCCTTTCAGCCGCGTGGTGATCGAGGATACCGGCCAGGTCGAAACCGTGTGGACTTCGTTCGGCACGCGCGACTGGTCCGAGCAGGTGGACCTGGACGTCAACGCGCCGCTCACCCGCCGGCTCTTCGGCGACATCCTGGATCACATGCGCCGCAACGGCATCCGCATGCTGCGTCTGGACGCCATCGGCTACGTGATCAAGAAGCCCGGCAGCAGTTGTTTCTTCGTCGAGCCGGAGATTTACGAATTCATGGACTGGATGGAAGCCCAGGCTGCCGAGCGCGGGCTGGCGCTGCTGCCCGAGGTGCACGCCCACTATGCCATCCAGTTCAAGCTGGCGGAGCACGGCTACTGGGTCTACGATTTCGTCCTGCCGCTGCTCATCCTGCACGCGCTGCTGCGCGGTCAGAGCGGCGTGCTGGCCGATTACCTGCGCGTCTGCCCGCGCAAGCAGTTCACCACCCTCGACTGCCACGACGGCATCCCCGTCCAGCCCGACTTGGACGACATCCTTGAGATTGACGAGGCGCAGCGCGTGGTGGACATCTGCCTGGCGCGCGGCGCCAATCTCAACCGCATTCTCTCCGGCGAGCATCTGCGCCGCGCCGGTTTCGACGCCCACCAGATCAACTGCACTTACTACTCGGCGCTGGATTGCAGCGACAACGCCTACCTCACCGCCCGCGCGCTGCAGTTCTTCGCCCCCGGCATCCCCCAGGTCTACTACGTCGGGCTGCTGGCTGGCAGGAACGACCCCGCCGAAGTGCAGCGCAGCGGCGAAGGGCGCGCGATCAACCGCCACAACTACACCCCCGCCGAGATCGACGCCGCCGTCGAGCAGCCGGTGGTGCAGCGCCTGCTGCGCCTGATCCGCTTCCGCAACACCCACCCCGCCTTCCAGGGCGCGCTGGAGGGGATCGAGGCGGACGGCAGCGCGCTCACCCTCACCTGGCGCAACGGCCAGAGCTGGGCCGCGCTGCATGCCGACCTGTCCTCCGGCACAGCGCTCATCCGCTGCTTTGACGAGCGCGGCGGCGAAACGCAGCTCGAACTCTAATAGCGTGAATGGATAATTATTTCTTGTTTCTGATCCTGTCCATCCTGGCGATCCTGTTCGCCCTCTTGTTTATAGGGTTGGTGAACAGGATGCTCAGGATACACAGGATATGGAAGGTGTTTTCTTGTTTCTGATCCTGTCCATCCTGGTGATCCTGTTCGCCCTCTTGTTTATAGGGTTGGTGAACAGGATGCTCAGGATACAC
>CAZCBJ010000182.1:0-8224 GCA_964496705.1 uncultured Anaerolineaceae bacterium
GTCAGGCCAGGCAAGATCGGGATGGCCAATACGATCAATCCGAACGCCATCACCGAGCCCAGCAGAATATACAGTGCGGTTTCACCTATTTCAGGCCACATATCATGTAGTATAACTCAACAAGATCAGGCAATGATGCGCTCAACGCCGCCCATCCAGGGCAGGAGAACATCCGGAATGATCACCGAGCCGTCCGGTTGCTGATAATTTTCCAGGATTGCGATCAGCGTGCGGGGCAAAGCCAGCCCAGAGCCGTTCAATGTATGCACAAGACGTGCCTTTCCTCCGCCCTCCGGACGATATTTGATATTGGCCCGGCGCGCCTGGAAATCCCCGACATTGGATACTGAAGATACTTCCAGCCATTCACCGCATCCCGGCGCCCAAACTTCGATGTCATAGGTCATCTGCGAATTGAAGCCAATATCGCCGGTGCACAGCTTGACAATCCGGTAGGCAAAACCAAAATCCTCGCACACCTGGCAAGCGTCAAGGAGCATCTTTTCATGCTCTGCGACCGAGTCCTCAGGAAGCGTATAGGCGTACATTTCGACTTTATCAAATTGGTGACCGCGCTTAATCCCGCGCACATCGCGGCCGGCACTCATTTTTTCGCGCCGGAAACAGGGAGTGTAAGCCGTATATCGCAGAGGCAAAGCAGCTTCTTCAAGGATTTCATCCTTGTGCAGACCGGTCAGTGGGACTTCTGCGGTAGGCACATTCCAAAAATCTTCTTCGATGTCATGGTACAAATTATCCGCAAATTTAGGCAATTGCCCCGAGGCGAACAGTATATCTCCTTTGACCATGAAGGGCAGGTATTTTTCAGTGTATCCCTGGCGGATATGCAGGTCGAGCATGTAGGCGATCAAGGCGCGTTGTAATCGAGCCCCGCTGCCGCTGAGCACGTAGAACCTCGAACCAGCCAGTTTTGTGCCGCGATCAAAATCGATGATACCTAACCGGGGACCCAGTTCCCAATGAGGGAGCGGGGTAAACCTCAAATCTTCCGGCTCTTTAACCACGCGCAAAACCACGTTCTGGCTGTCATTTACGCCAAGCGGCACCGAAGCATCCGGCATATTGGGAATGCCCGCCAACAGGTCGCTCAGCGAGCTATCTGCCTGCTGTGCATCTGCATCCAGTTCGGCAATTTCATCCCCCAATTCACGCATCGCCTGGATTTTGGCTTGTCGTTCAGTTGGGTCTTTGGATTGGCCAATCTCTTTAGAAACCCGGTTGCGCTCGGCTTTCAACCCTTCCACCCGGGTTAGCAGCGATCGCCGCTGAACATCGATGGTCAAAACAGTGTCCACTATTTTGGCATCCATCTGGCGGTTCCTCAGCGCCTGGCGCACCTCATCAGGTCTCTCGCGGATCAAATTGATATCAAACATGTTGTCTCCTTTCACCTGGCTCACATGAGCTTGAATAAAATAACCCCCTCATCGCGCAGGACGAGGGGGCCAGCTCGTGGTGCCACCTGCATTTGCACTCGGTTGGATAGATTGCTCAATCCATATCAGAATGCCTCATTATGTGCTAACGGAACAACCGGCCCTCTTACGAAGTGATCACTTCCCTGCAAGGACAGCCTGTCCGGATGAACCGGACAACCGGGGTGGATGAAGGTCAACCTGCCTGCCGGCTCACACCAACCGCCGGCTCTCTGAATGGACGGTCAATTTTCAATCCCGGGTTGGCTTTTTAGCATTATAACCGCTCAAACACAGTTGTCAAGCAAACCAAACGGAGCAAACCCGGTCAGGCTGAGGTGTATTCTCGTGTAGAATTAGCTCATGGACTTACAGCAATTGCAGGAAGCGTTGTCAGATTTAGATATCGCGGATATCCATTACTTCGAAAGTATTGGCTCCACCCATGATCACGCCCTGGATTGGTGTACACAAGGTGCTCTCGAATACAGCCTGGTGGTTGCGGATGAACAAACCACCGGGCGTGGGCGCATGCAACGGCAATGGATCACCCGCAAAGGCGCTGCGCTCGCCTTCAGCTTGATCTTCAAACCTACGCCAGAAGAAATGCAGAGGGTTGCGTTGTTCTCCGCGCTCGGTGCGATCAGTGTATGTCTTACGCTCGAGAAAATGTTGGGTGAAACCGTTGCGATCAAATGGCCGAATGATGTCCTGCTGGCTGGTAAGAAAGTCTGCGGGGTACTGAGTGAAGCGATCTGGCAGGATGATTGTCCAAAGTACGTCGTGATGGGAATTGGTATCAATGTTGCATCATCTTCTGTGCCTTCTGCCAGTGAATTGCTCTTTCCGGCAATTTCCATCGAGGATGCTTACGGCTATCAAGTGAAACGTATTGACTTATTAAGGGACACCCTAGAAAAAGTGATTGAATTACGTAAGATCATGCTAACGGACGCGTTCCTGTCTCTATGGGAAACCAGGCTGGCTTTCCGCGGCAAGGCTGTACAGATCGAGAGAATCGGACGGGACCCCATCACCGGCATCCTTGATGGTCTCAATATGGATGGCAGCTTGCGAATAATAAGCTATACTGGTATTCAAGAGGATATCACCGCCGCGGAAATCCGCTTGAGACCGGTTTAGAAAATCTGCAATTTGGAGAACGCTATGTTTGACGAATTCCGCACCCAAAGTGAAGAGGAAACCCCTCAGGAAGAGATGCGCCCCCCCAAGGAAATGCCAGAATCACCCGCCAGAACCAGAAAAAAGAGTGGCGGGGGTATGTTCCTCGGCATGTCAGCCGTGCAGCGCTTTGTCATCGCTTTGCTGGTATTTTTCATGACTTGCATTTTGGGCGCCTTTTGCCTGATCATCACCGAAAGAGTGGTCCTGCCGATTTTCTAATTCTTACCCTGGACCTACGAAGCACAGGTCATAATATATGGTCCGACCCCCATCAGGCCTGTGCTTCGTTGCATCCACACTACGCGGAGGGTTCGCTCATGGGAGTCAGCAAATCAGCCGACATCCGCGCCAGCGAAGCAACGCCATCTCCCTTGGAGAGGTCCATGATATGCACACCGCGAGTTGCGCGTCCCATCACCTGGATATCTTTCTTCACTTTCAAGCGTAAAACCATTCCCCCGGCAGAAATCATCGTAACTTCATCCTCATCCTGAACCACGCGAGCCACTGCAATTTTTCCGGTTTTTTCCATATTTTTTTGGTCGAGGGTCACCACACCGCCCGTTGCACGGCCTTTCACAGGATAGTCGTGCAGCGTGCAGCGTTTACCGTAACCCTTTTCGGTCAAAATCAACAGAAAGCCGTCCGCTTCCACGACATCCATGGACGCCACAAAATCGCCAGAGCGCAGCTTCATCCCTTCGACACCTCCGGCTTGGCGCCCCATGGGTCGAATCTCCTTCTCAGAGATGCGCAGCGCCTGTCCCAGGGCTGAGACAAAGATCAATTCGTTGTTACCATGCGTCAATCTTGCCCATCCCAACTGGTCTCCTCCCTGCAGCCCAATCGCTATGATACCGGAGGGACGTACGCTGGAAAGCTCTGAAAGTGCCATCCGTTTCACCCGTCCTTGAACAGTGGACAAGGTGATGTACTCAGCCGCGCTGAAATCCGGAACAGCCAGCGCGGCTGTGATACGCTCGTCTCCCTCCAGGGAAAGTACATTGACAATTGGGATACCCCGGTCTGTGCGGTTGGCATCCGGTATCTGATATGCTTTCTCTGAGTAAACCTTCCCTCTATCAGAGAAGAATAAGATCGTATCCCTGGAACGAGCCGGGATGAGGAACAGAACGGCATCTTCTTCACGCACCGCCTGGCTGGTCACCCCGCGGCGGCCACGGTTTTGCGCCCGGTACACTTGAGCTGCCATGCGCTTCACATAGCCTCGCTGCGTCAGGCTGATCAACACAGCCTCGTTGGTCACCAGATCTTCTTCACCCAGCTCTTCTCGGGCGCCCAGGTCAATCTTGGTACGCCGTTCATCGCCGAATTTTTCACTCAGCTCGAGCAAATCAGTGTGAATTAAGGCAAGTATTTTCTTCGGGTTAGCCAAAAGATCTTCGAGATAAGAGATTCTGGCTAGAATTTCTTTCTGTTCATCTTCAATTTTGGTGCGTTCCAGGGCTGCCAGCCGGCGTAATTGGAGATCAAGGATCGCTTGCGCCTGGATTTCGGTCAATTTAAAACGTTTAATCAAACGGTCACGGGCAATGTCTGCATCCGGCGACTGTCGGATGGTTTGGATGACATCATCCAGGTTTGCCAGTGCAATCAGCAAACCAGCCAGAATATGCGCCCGCGCCTGGGCTTTTTCCAGCTCAAACCGGGACCGGCGGGTGATGACCACCTGACGATGGTCAATGTAAATTTGAAGCGCGCGTTTTAAGCTTAATACCCGTGGTTCACCATCCACAAGCGCAAGGATATGAACCCCAAAGGTGGATTGTAATGGGGTGAATTTATATAGCTGATTGAGGACAGTCTTTGGAGATGCGCCGCGTTTGAGCTCGATCACGATACTCATACCCCGCCTGTCCGATTCATCGCGAAGGTCGCTGATAGCATCAATTCTCTCTTCGCGAACCAATTCAGCAATCCGTTCAATCAAAGTGGTTTTATTGACCTGGAAAGGAATCTCGGTGATGATGATGGCATACCGCCCACCGCGCAATTCCTCGATGTGCGCCTGTCCGCGCACCACCAGCCGCCCGCGCCCCTTGCTGAAAGCATCTACAATCCCCTCTCGCCCAACAATGACACCGCCGGTTGGAAAATCAGGGGCGGGCAGCCGTTCCATCAAATCCTCCACACTGATGTCGTCCAGCTCATCATAATGGTCGATCATAAAGGTCAAGGCCTTGCACAGCTCACGCAGGTTGTGGGGTGGGATGTTGGTTGCCATCCCAACCGCAATCCCAGCCGAACCGTTGAGCAAGAGGTTGGGCAAGCGGGCAGGCAGCACCACTGGTTCTTTAAGACTGCCATCAAAATTATCCGCAAAATCCACGGTATCTTTGTCGATATCTGCCAGCAATTCCTCAGCCAAAGCGGTAAGGCGAGCCTCGGTGTAGCGCTGGGCAGCCGGTGCGTCTCCATCAATCGAGCCAAAGTTCCCTTGACCATCCACCAAGGGGTAGCGCATCGAGAAATCCTGGGCCAGACGCGCCATGGCGTCGTACACTGCCATATCCCCGTGGGGATGGTATTTCCCCATCACATCACCCACGATGCGGGCAGATTTCTTAAATGCCGAGTTGTGCCTCACGCCCATCTCCTCCATCCCATACAGGATGCGGCGTTGCACCGGCTTGAGACCGTCCCTTGCATCCGGCAACGCCCGGGCGACAATGACACTCATGGCATAATCCAGATACGCGGTGCGCATCTGGTGGTTGATATCCACTGATTCGATTGTTCCGATTTCCATTCGATTAAATCCTCTCCAAAGTCAGGGAGCAATTATACCGCAGCGGTATCTTTCATTCAGCCAGGATAACCGCAAAATTCTGGGAACAAGGCGAAATCGATTCGCTGCTGTGATCGGTTATGAGAGTATACTTACCACCAGGATTTTCTTTGCTTTGGACAAGCTAACGGAGTCAACCATGAACATCATATCGCGCCGCGAATTCATTAAGCGATCTGTATTCATCGCAGCTGGATCTGCAGCAGTGCTGAGCGGCTGCAAGCCGGTCAAAGCATCCATTCCCACTTTTCCCGAAACCGATCAGAGCCGCGTGGTGAGAATCCATCATCCTGGAGTATGGAGCGCCGGAAAATTACAGCCCCCTGCGTTGGAAACTGTGTTGGATGCCGCCATCACCCGCTTGACAGGGCTCAAAGATGCCCGTCAGAGTTGGAAAGCCCTGTTCAAACCTGAAGAGAAAATTGCCATCAAGGTGAACACGATTAGCGGCTCAAGCGTCTGGACGCCCGTGCCCCTTGTGGAGGCGGTGGTTCAGAAATTAATCGCTGCGGGCGTGCCAGCCGTACAGATATATGTATACGACAGGGACACCCGAGAGCTGTTTGAAGCGGGATTTGTAATCAACCAGGATGGTCCCGGTTTCCGCTGCATCGGCACAGATAACCAAAATCAAAAAGGTTACAAAGTGCAGGGTGTTCCGGTGAGTCTTTCGGAAATACTGCTCCAATGCGACGCGTTGATCAACATGCCGGTCATCAAACAGCACATGTTGGCGGGCATCTCCTTCGCGCTCAAGAACCATTTCGGCACCTTTGACAGCCCATCAACCTTCCACTATGGAAAATACATCCTTGAAGGCCTCCCTGAATTGAATAATTTCCCCGAAATTAAATCCCGCACCCGCTTGGTGATCGGCAGCAATCTGGCTACGGCGTTGGGAGACTATTGGAACGAGCGGGTGGAAGGGGATTCCATCATTCTAAGCTGCGATCCGGTCGCGGCGGATACCATTGCCTTGCAAGCCTGGCAGGATGTGATGGCATCTCAGGGACGGACAGACTCAACCCCGCGCTATGTGGAGAAGGCATCCACCATTCTCACCAACGCAATGAAGTTGGGTCTGGGTACAAATGACCAAAGCCAAATCGAATTGATTGAAGCAACGGTTAATTAAGACGATGAAGACAATATCCATATTGCTGGTAACCATCACATTATTCTTGAGTGCTTGCGCTTCTGCACCCTCACCCACCGCCGCTCCCATTCCCACCACCCCGGCCCCGGTTTTCTCTGCTCAGATTACGGATACGCCGAAGGTCTCTGCTCCTGAACAGGCAGAGCAAAATCCGGCTGTTGCTCCCATGGACACTTATTTTCCCACCCTGGGTACCATATTAAACTGGCAGCCTGATGGAGATATATTGTATTTCACACCGGAGACCCTGTTTGAATTTATGAACGGGCAGGCTGAGGGCTTTTTCGTGTATGGTTTTCAACAGCTTTCCACCCAGACCTATCGTAGTCTGCGAGGTCAGGTGCTGAGACTGGAAATCTACGAGATGGGCAGCGACGCAGACGCCTACGGCATTTTCGCCAGCGCCCGTTCTTCCAGGGAGGCCAGCTTTGGTAATGGCGGATCGATGGCGCCGGGTCAAAGGATCACCTTCTGGCAGGAGCGCTTCTATGTCCAGGTTATCTCAGGCGCAGGAGAGGCATTGACGGATGAGGATCTTCAAGCCTTTGCCGGTTTCGCCCAGCAAGAATTGCCCAAAGGCGGCAAACTGCCCGCCATCCTTGGAAAATTGCCGCTGGAAGGTCAGAAATCCAATCTCTTCTTTCGTCAGGAGCTATCCATCCAAAATGACGTCTGGCTGGGCGGTGAGAACCTGATCAATTTATCATCTGATACGCTTGGCGCATTGGGGCGCTACGAGATGGACGGACAACCCATGATTCTCATCCTCGTTGAATACCCACAACCTGATCTGGCAGGAGCGGCTGCTGCAAACCTTTCCTCTGCAGACCTTGAAAACCTGTGTGCATGGCAACTCAATGGCAACTTATTGTCAGCCGCTTTCGGTGAAAATTGTGCCGACATTGGAAAAAACCTGGTGGATTCGGCTGTCAGATAACCCTTTTCGGCATTTTCATCTGTTATAATTTTCATCGTGCATCGCTGCCTTTCTGCATTTATTCTTATCCTCGCTGTTTTGCTGGGAGCATGTTCCCAAGTAAAGTCATCTGAGGTCAATACTCAGGTGAAATCTGTATACATCCAGAATAAGGGATCCGACACGATGGTGAATCTCGCCCTGGCCTGGGCTGAACGCTATCAGGAAACCCATCCAAATATTCGCCTGTCGGTCACAGGAGGCGGATCAGGAACTGGAATCACCTCACTCATCAATGGCACGGTGGATATTGCCAACGCATCCCGCAAGATAAAGTCCGAAGAGATTGAGGAAGCCAAAGCCCACGGCATTGAGGCGGTGGAATTCATCGTTGCCAGAGATGCCATTGCCGTGATTGTCAATCCTGAGAATCCAATCAACGAACTGACCCTGGAACAAATATCCAGGATATTTCGCGGTGAGATCAATAACTGGAGTGAATTGGGAGGTGAAAATCGCCCCATTGTGCGCCTTTCGCGAGAGACCAACTCCGGAACACATGTGTATTTCCTCGAAACTGTAATACGCCTGGGGAGCAAGAAGGATAAGGCCATTTTCTCCCCTGACACCCTCCTGCTGCCTTCATCGGAGGGAATCATTTCTGAGGTGAGAGATAACCCCAATGCGATTGGTTACGACGGCCTCGGGTATGTCACCCCAGA
>CAZCBJ010000183.1:0-8047 GCA_964496705.1 uncultured Anaerolineaceae bacterium
CGTCTCGTCCTGAATCCAGCGCGGCTCATCTTTCGTCGGCAGCACAATGCCTACCTTGCCAGTTATGGAAGGAGCAGCCCCGCCGTCCAGCCCGGTGAAGTCGCTGGCAGGATAGTAACCGGAGTCGATGATGGCGGCCTTGACATTCTCCTTCGTCACCGTCACGATGGCGGAGGGTTTGGCCGGAACTTCGATCTTGCCGTTGTTGTAAGAGGTGGTCTTTTCAGGGGCGCTTCCGCCGAGGTAGGCAAGGGCTGCGGTGATGGCATCCTGCACCAGGGTGCGCACATCCTTCAGCACCGTCATGGATTGTTTGCCATCAATGATGTATTGCACTGACGCCTTCTCAGCATCCTGACCCGAGATGTAGTACTTGGTCACGTCCTTGTCAGCCGCAAACGCATCCGCGATCGAGCGCGCCGTGCCATCATTCGGGGCTACAATAAATACCGTCCCCTTGTCTTCCACCTTCGCCGCTGTCAGGTTCGCTTCCGCCAGGTTCTTCGCCACGTCAAACTTCCACTCCGTGGTCACCTGTCCGATGATCTTCGCCATCTCTTCGCGGCTCAGCTTGGCCTTGTCCTGCAGCGCCACTGCTTCGCTCGAGTTCTTGATCACAAACGTCCCATCCGCAACCTTCGGCTGCAGCTTGTTCCATGCCCCTTCGAAGAACAGGAACGCATTGTTGTCTGATGCCGCCCCCGCATACAGAAACAGATTGTTCCCCTTCCCGCTGGCGTTGTCGATCAAATACTGACCCCATGCCTCGCCCACAGCTACGCTGTCGAACGTCACATAGTAGTCCACCGCTTCTGTGTCCCGGATCAAACGATCATACGAGATCACTTTCACACCCGCCGCCCGCGCAGCTTCGGCTGCTGCCGCCGCCGCCGTGCCGTCCTGCGGGCAGATGATCAAAACCTGTATGCCCTGGCTGATCAGCGCTTCTACATTCGCTTTCTCTTTCGCACTGTCGCCCTGGCTGAACAGAATCTGCACTTCATACCCGGCTTTGGTCAACGCGTCTTTGAAGCGCGTCTCGTCCTGAATCCAGCGCGGCTCATCTTTCGTCGGCAGCACAATGCCTACCGCCAGTTTTTTGCCGGTTTCGCCGGTATCCGCAGGCTTCGTGGCTTGCGGAGCCTGGGTGGCCTTGGGGCTGCACGCTGCCAGCAGTGTCGCAGCGATTATCATCACAGCCACAAGGACGTAAAACGTTTTATTCTTGAGCATTTCCTTTTCTCCTTAAAATTGTGTGGAAAATTTTGGGATTTGTTTCACGCGAGTAAAATTGGTGGATGATCTACCTGATTGTTTACCTCCTTTCACCTTCAGGCAACAATACACAACGCCTATTACAGGTAATCACTATAAGCAGTGTAGCAAAATTCAAATCCAATTACAGCCGGTATTCCCCTAATTTCATAGGGGGATTTCCCCCCATTTTGAAAAATATGCGCTATTTTGACCCTTCCGTATCCAATTCCACGCGTGGATGGGGGATCTCAACCACCAGCAGCGTCCCCCCTTCTGCGGAATGCTGAATGCGGAAACGCCCGCCCAGCAGCGCAACCCGTTCGCTGATTCCCAACAGGCCAAAATGCCCATGCTCTGCCAGAGCAGCCAGATCCATTTCCTCATCCAGGCCTAACCCATCATCCTGCAGCGATAACTCCAATGCCCGCGGAGATGTGTGTCTGAGGACAAGCTGTACCCGCGTAGCCCGGGCATGCCGCCAAACATTGCTCAGACCTTCTTGAACAATCCGAAAAATGGACAGTTCAATCAGCTCAGGCAGGCGCCCCATGCTGGCTGGCAGAACCAATTCAACCGGAATCCCTGAACGCGAAGACCATTCGCGACTATACGATTTGATGGCCGCTCCCAAACCCAGGCTATCAATTGTTGGCGGGCGCAGGTTACCGCAAATACGCCGCAGGCCATCCACCAGTTCACGGATAGCCTGCTGCACATCCACCAGCCGGTCAACCCATGCGTCGGAAAGGCCCGACTCCATTGCTTCCAGGTCATAATTAATGCTGAGTAAGTCCTGGATGATCTGATCGTGCAGCTCTCGCGCCAGTTTTTTACGCTCCTGCTCTCGTTCGGAGATCAGCCGGCGCTGAGCGTCCTGCAGCGCCAGATTAACCCGGTCCAGGGCCTGCAATTGCTCGGCCAACTGGATGGTCAACTGACGGTTAAGCATATCCTCTGCAGCCAAATCCTTTTCAAGCATCATCTGATGAAAACGCAACTTTTCAGCATTTTCGCGGAAACGATCAGAACTGTCAAAATCCCAGACCGCCGGCCCGGAACGATAGGCCTTCTGCCTGCCAACCAACAGGCTGATGACATGTTCCCGGTTGGTTTCATCTGTCCGCAGATCGGCTACTTTTTGTCCCTTGTGTAACACCATGATTCGGTCGGTCACTGCAAAAATATGGTCCAGATCATTGCTGCTGAACACCACAGAAGTGCCCTGCTGACGCCAGTTTTCTATCTGGGTCAACAATCTTTGTTGATATGGATAACTCAACGAAACGGCCGGTTCGTCTATCACAATCATGCGAGTGGGATAGGTGAACACACGGGCAATGGCCAGCAACTGGCGTTGCTCACCGGTCAGGTTGGCCACTTTTTCATCTAGTGAGCTGATCGGCACGTCCAGCAAACTTAAGAGTCGCGCGGACTCGCGCGCCATGCGGTCATAATCCATGATTTTTAAGAATCCAAAACCCGCCGGCCAGCCCAGCTCATTACCCAGAAAGATATTGCTGACCACATCCAGGTGGTCAGCCAGGTTGGGACGCTGGTGAATGACCCCAATTCCAAGGGACTGGGCGTTATATGGCCAGGTCAAACGCCGCCCGTTGAAAAATATTTCCCCCTCGCTGGGCTCATATAACCCCGAAAGCAGCATCACCAGGACCGATTTTCCTGATCCAATGCTCCCCGTCAACCCCACCACTTCGCCCACGTGAATCTCAAAACTCACATGCTGGATTACGGGCAGGGTGCCGAAGGTTTTGGACAGATTGACAACCCTTAATAGAGGTTCCATCCTGAGGTGATTATACCCGATTGATTTTCAGATACAGCGTGGTATAAATGACCCATGAGTGTCATCCGCATCCTCCTGGCCGATGATCATGCCATCGTACGCGCCGGCATCCGTAAAACCATTGACGAGATACCCGGGCTTAACGTTGTGGCTGAGGTGGGTGATGGTCCCCATTTGTTTGAAGTCCTGGCACACAATCCGATAGATTGCCTGTTGATTGACTTAACCATGCCCAATTTTGAACCGATTGCGGCCATCCGAGAAATACGTTCACTCTACCCGAACCTGAAGATTTTGGTCGTGAGCGCATACGACGATAATATTTATGTGCAAGGTTTATTGGCAGCCGGGGTGCACGGTTATCACCTGAAAGATCAACCCCTCAATGATCTCAAATTGGCCATCCAGCGAGTACTGGCGGGAGAACGCTGGATATCCAGTCCGCTGATTGGCAAACTGGTCGATATCACACCCGGCAACGAGGTCAGCCCTCACCTTACCAGCCGCCAGCGCGAGCTGATGCGCCTGTTAAAACAAGGCTGTGACAACCAGACCATCGCCCAAGAGATGCAATTGAGCGTAAAAACCATTGAGAATCATCTTACCCGCCTTTACCGCCAACTCAACGTCGAAAGCCGCCTGGAAGCGGTCAATTTCATCATGCGCTACCCACAATTCCTCGGTGAAACTGGTCAGAAAGCCGCCCGCGCAGACCCGGCAATCCGTCCATTCACACATACGCCCGGCAGCTTATCCATTCTGGTGGTGGATGACAATGCGCGCTACCGCACACAATTAAAACGTTTGCTTGGCAACCTTTATCCACAGGCCACCATCTATGAAGCCGAGAACATTTCGGAATCAGTCCGCCTCGCCCAACAAGTGGACATCCGCCTGGTGTTGATCGATGTAGTGTTGGGCGATGACAACGGAATAACCTGTGCGCGGCGGATCAAGGTATTCCTGCCTCAGTGCCGCATCGTACTGATCAGCGCCTATCCTGACCGCGAATTTCACCGCCAGGGGCTGCAATCAGGCGCAGTGGCATTTCTGGACAAAAAAGATCTGGATCTGCCCATCCTGCGCCAACTGCTCGACGACCTGATCTAGGCTGCAGTTTTCCACGAAATACGCTCATGGAGCCCGGATTTGCCTGTCTTGGAACAGGTAGTTATTGTATAATTCATTCGAACCCCCTCTACTTGTTTTTCATCGTCATACCGGAGGCATCCATGGACGATATCACCCTCAACCTGATCGTACTGCTCGTGCTGGGCGTGATCGGCGGGCTGGCATTCCTCTTTTTCCGCTCGCGCGCGTCCAAACGCAGCGCGGACCAGGTGGCCGGTGCGCAGAAACGCGGCTGGCAGGTGGAGGAATTTGCCGAAGACAACCGCGCCGGGCGGCGCTTCCACGGAGAGCAGGACGGCGTGACCTGGACGGCTGAAGCCGCACTCACCACCACCCGCGCCGCCGATTACACTGGCGTCGAATTCAACCAGACCCCCGAAACTGTCTGGCGCACCTCCGCTGTCACGCTGCCGCAAGGGCTGCTGCTGCTCGGCACGCGCAGCGGATCAACGGACGCCGGTGTGCAGGCGCTGGGCGGTCTGGCCGGCGGGCTGATTCAAAAAGCGCTGGAGTTGATGCTGGGCGCGGATTCCGCGCTGGCGGCCGGCTTGAAAGAACACCCTGTGCTGGGCATGCTCAACAACCGCTTCATGGTCTGGGCGCACAGCGCCGAGGTGGCCCAGCGCCTCAACAGCCCCGTGGTGCGCTCGGCGCTGGCCGCCTGGCCATCCGAATATCAGTTGCGCGCGAAACTCAGCCCTGCCGGGCTGGAAATCACCCTCCCCGGGCAGCGCCTCCAGGACCCGGCTGCGCTGGAAAAGCTGGTCCGCCTGGGTGTGAGATTGGCCAGCAGCCTGCGCGCCTAGTCCGCGATCCATCTCCAGCCCGCACACCGCCCATGGACGGAACTGGAAGTTTTTTTTACTATCTGGAAAGAAAGAACCCATGATTAATCTCCGCTTTTCTCCGCGCTGGCCGGTATTAAAAACCTACGATCAAAACCACCTGCACCGCATTGCCCTGCCGCTGGGCGGCATCGGCAGCGGCACCCTTTCGTTGGGCGGGCGCGGCGACCTGCGCGACTGGGAGGTGATGAACCGCCCCGCCAAGGGCTTCGTCCCCGCCCCAGCCCAGGGCGGCAACCCGCCTTTCTTCGCCGTCTGGGCGCGCACCCCTGAGGGGCTGACCTTCACCCGCGTGCTGGAGGGCGTGTTGGAGGCGGCTGATTATGAAGGCTCGCACGGCTGCCCCGCCCCCAACGCCGGCCTGCCGCGCTTCCGCGAGTGCGCTTTCGCCGCCGCCTACCCCTTCGGTCAGGTGGCGCTGGGCGACCCGGCCCTGCCCTTCCGCGCGCGCATCGAAGCCTTCAATCCGCTGATCCCGACCGACGCTGAGGACAGCGGCATCCCGCTGGCTGTGCTGCGCGTTGTTCTCACTAATATGACCGATCAACCGTTGACCGCGGCGGTGGCTGCCACGCTGCCCAACTTTATCGGTGCCACGCCCGAGATGCCCAATGCCGCGCGCGAAAACCGCAACACCTTTCGCGAACAGGACGGGCTGCGGGGCATCTTCATGGACTCGGCCGAGGTGGATCCAAAATCAGAAGCCTGGGGCAGCCTGTGCCTGGCCACCAACGCCCCCGGCCGGGTCACCTGCCGCACCGCCTGGCTGGCGGATTACACGCCCTGGCACCGTCCGCTGCTGGATTTCTGGGACGATTTCAACGCCGACGGCGAGCTGGATGAGCGCCCGCTGGATTTTCAGAACGCGCCCACCGCCTCGCTGGCGGTCAAGGTGGAGATCCCCGCCCGCGGCGAAGCCGCGCTGCCCTTCTTCATCGCCTGGCATTTCCCCAACCGCTACACCTGGACGCCGCAAGCCGACGACTGCGATTGCCAGTCTGGCAGTTGCGGGGATGAAACCGGCGGCTGCGGCTGCGCATGTGTGGATTCCAACTGCATCGGCAATTATTACACCACCCGCTTCAGCGACGCCTGGGACGCCGCCTGCCGGGCCGCCGCGCGGCTGGAGGAACTGGAGGCGCGCACGCTGGACTTTGTGAACAGCTTTTGCGCCAGCAGCCTGCCCGCCGAGGTCAAGGAAGCCGCGCTGTTCAACTTGAGCACGCTGCGCAGCCAGACCTGCTTCCGCACCCCCGACGGCCGCTTTTACGGCTGGGAGGGCTGCTTTGACCGCGACGGCTGCTGCATGGGCTCCTGCACCCACGTCTGGAACTATGAGCAGGCCACGCCTTTCCTCTTCGGTGGGCTGGCGGCGGGCATGCGCGAGGTGGAGTTCGCCTATTGCACCGCCGAGGACGGGCGGATGAGCTTCCGCGTCAGCCTGCCGCTGCGCCAGGCGCGCGACTTCGCATTCGCCGCGGCTGACGGGCAGATGGGCTGCATCATGAAGCTCTACCGCGACTGGCAGCTCTCCGGCGACGATGAGATGCTGCGCCGCCTGTGGCCCGCCGCGCGCCGCGCGCTGTCATTCTGCTGGATCGAGAACGGCTGGGACGGCGACCGCGACGGGGTGATGGAGGGTGTGCAGCACAACACGATGGATGTGGAATACTACGGACCCAATCCGCAGATGCAGGGCTGGTACCTGGGCGCGCTGCGCGCCGCAGGGGAGATGGCCCGCGCGCTGGGCGAGGATGATTTCGCCGCCGATTGCCGCCGCCTGTTCGAGTTCGGCTCGCGCTGGATGGATGAGCATCTGTTCAACGGCGAATATTACATCCACCAGGTGCGCCCGCTGCCGGCGGATGCGTCCATCCCCGACGGCCTGCAGGTGGGCATGGGCGCCAACGACCCCTCCCGCCCCGACTTCCAGTTGGCTGAGGGCTGCCTGGTGGACCAATTGGTCGGGCAGTACATGGCGCATATCTGCGGGCTGGGCTACCTGCACAACCCACTCAAGGTGCGCGCAACCTTGCTAAGCATCCTCAAGCACAACCAGCTGGCGGATTTTTATGCCCACTTCAACAACATGCGCTCATTTGTGCTGGGCGGAGAGCGCGCCCTGCTGATGGCCAGCTATCCCGCCGGGCGCCCGCAATTCCCCTTCCCCTACTTCGGCGAGGTGATGACCGGCTTCGAGTACACCGCCGCGGTGGGCATGCTCTACGAAGGGATGACCGCCGAGGGTCTGGGCTGCATCCGCGACGTGCGCGAGCGCTACGACGGCGCGCGGCGCAGCCCCTTCGACGAGGCCGAGTGCGGTCACCACTATGCGCGCGCCATGGCCGCCTGGGCGGCGGTGCTGGCGCTGAGTGAATTTGGTTATTCGGCGGTGCAAAAAACCATGCAGCTCACCGCCCGGTCGGGGAATTACTTTTGGTCCAGCGGCTACGCCTGGGGCACGGCCGAGGTCGAACCCGGCGCGGTGACCCTGGCGGTCAGGGGCGGCAGGCTGGCGCTGGAGCGGCTGGAGCTGGCCGGCACACCGCGCCAGGCAAGCCTGGCGGCGGGCAGCGTTCTGACCGCCGGCGAAGTGGTTAAGCTGTCTTTGTGATCTAGCACACCGGGCGGCTTGGGTTGAGCGGGTCAGGCAGCTGCTTTCTTGTTTATGGCGACCAGTGAAACCCATCAACATCCATCATCCAAAACGTAGAGGCGGGTGTTTTACGCTACAGACCCACCGGTTCCCGGTGGATGAGGACCTTTTTTGCCCTCACCCCCAACCCCTCTCCCGCAAGCGGGAGAGGGGCGAAGGGGTGAGGGTTCGCGGATGGGGTAGGTGATTTTTGATATAGACGTACCACTTCCCGAAGGATGAGACCCGTTTTAGCCCTCACCTCCAACCCCACAACTCGCGGCAGAGAGGGGTCGTGGATGGGGGGTGAATTCGGATAGAGACCCGCCGCTTCCCAAGGAATGAGACTTGTTTTTGCCCTCACCCCCAACCCCT
>CAZCBJ010000184.1:0-8032 GCA_964496705.1 uncultured Anaerolineaceae bacterium
TTGAGGGATGACCCATTCAAGTGTTGGCAAATTCAAAATTCAATCTCTCCAATCTGGCTCAAATCCAGATCAGCGAGGTTTGCCTCGGATTCCAGGTCTTCGTCACCCGGCCATTCGCCGGCCTGGATGCCGCGCTCGCAGAAAGAACGGTAAGGGCAAATTTCGCATAGCTTCTGGTTGGCGGTGGGATGAAATTGACCCTCTTCGAGTAGCAAAATCTGTTGGATGAGATCCGTCAGGAATCGCCTGTCGGCTTCATATTGCTCGCGGCTGTAAAGAATCCGGCAAGGATTTTCGGGGTGTTCGCTGAACCAGTAGATCATCTCAATTTGCTCCGGTGGAATAGGTTTTCCACCGTTGAGGCCAATGCCAGCCTGGCAAAGCAGCAGGGTGTACAACCTGGTCTGGATGCGTTCAGAAAGTTTGCGATCTGAAGGCCGGTAGGGACCCGTTTTCCAGTCCATGATGACAGCTCTACCGCCCGGCTCGACTGCCACCAAATCATATTTCGCCACCAGCCTGTATCCTGCGAAGGGCGCAGACAGCACATATTCCGCGTCCTTCGCCGCCGGCAGCTCACTCAGCACGCCACTGTCCAGGAAATTCTGCCACCATCCCTCCAGCATGGGTCCGCGTGCGACCCGCGACAGCATATCCATCTCCATCCCCAGCAGGTACTGGTGGACAAGCTGGTGGAAAAGCTGGCCCGCCTGCATCTGCCGTTCCCGTTCGATGACCGGTTCAGATTCCAGCGCCGGCCACTTTAATTTACGAATGTAACGCAGCAAAAATTTCCGCGGGCAATCGAAATAATCCTGCAGCCTGGATTGAGAAAAGGTGAATGAGGTGGGTATTTTCATGCTTCGTCCTCATAGAACAGGCGGGTCAACGCCTCCAGGGGCAGTGCCATCAGGGCTTCGCGATTGGAACGACCGTTGTTCCATGTGATGCTCAAATCCTTTTTTGCGCGGGTGATGCCGACGAATAACAATCTGAGCCGCTCGCGGACGTAATCCAGGCGCGCCGTCTCGGTTGCCGCGCCTTCCGGGAGATATAAAGCGGTGACATCATTTTCGTACAGCGCTTTAAGCTGAGCAAGCGCTTCAGCCTGCAGGTTTAATCGTCCGCGGATGAACCATTTTTCGCCGATGTAGGTGTCGTAGCTCTGGGCGGAAGGAAAATCGTAGTTGTTCACCGAAAGCAGGTAGACCCGATCCCACTCCAACCCTTTGGCTTTGTGGATGGTGGCGACCACCGCCTTACCGCGGTGCTGCTCGGGGTTAAAACCGGTATCATCTTCGTCCATGCCGATAAATTTTTGCTGATTGCGAGCGATGCCCTGCAGCCGTTCGCTGAACATGGGGAGTTGCCAATCGGGGTGCAGAGCCGCTTCGCGCTCCAAAACAAGCGCCAGCTTATGCGCCAGTGCCAGGTCAGCCGGTTGGTCGAACAGCGTCTGGGCGATGGTCAACAGCAGTTGGTCAATGGGCAGCGCGGCGGCATTCTGCCAGATGGTCACCAAATTGTGCAGCCATTCCAACTCTGCCAGTATGTCTGGATGAATGCCCTCCGCGGCCAGAGTTTGCAGCCAGTCAGCATCCGGCCTGGGCCACAGGTACGCTTCCAGGAAGGCGCAATGGCGTAAGTGCTCGGCGCATTGGCGGTGGACGGTGTTGATTTCATCCGGATTGCCTTCCGTCGGGCGCAGCAGACGGTAAACATGAGATAACTTGGTTGGGTTGGTCGGGTCAGCCAGCGATTCAAGAATTTTGTTCAGCAGGTCGGCGGTCTTGCGGGTGGACGGGCTGCTTTTCAACAGCTCGTGGTATTCGACCTGGTTGTTCTTTAATTCTTCGACCACCTTTTCGCCGCGCTCATTGCGCGGCACCAGCACGGCCAGGGTGGCATCCGGGTTCTCCTCCAGCCAACTTTTTATGCTGCGCACAATGACGGTGATTTCACGCTCTGCGCTCAGTGGGGTGGTCTGCAGATAAATTTTGCCCGACTCGTCCGGCGGATTAGGCTGTGGGTCACCGGGAGGGGTAGGTTCTATGTGCGGCATTACCAGCGCGTCGCGCACATTTACGACCGGATGGTTCCGGCGAGTCCAATCAATCAACAGGTTGGCTAGTCGAATGATGCTCGGTGTGGAACGCCCGGAATTGGGGAGGGTCAGCTTGTGAACGCCGGGTTCATCCAGGAAATCAAGCAGGAAATGTGGGCTGGCGGTGGTAAATGTTTCAAAGATAGCTTGATTCGGGTCACCCACCCGCACCCAGTTGCCTTCTTCTCCGGCCAAAGTGCGCAGGATTTGCTCCTGGAGGCGGCTGGAATCTTGGGCTTCATCTTCCAGAATATAAGGCCAGCGGTAGCGCAAGCGGGCAAGGTAATCCGGATCAATTTGCAATACCCTCAACGCCATTGAGATCAGGTCGTCAAAGTCCACCGCTTCGCGGAAGTTCAGTGCCCGCTGGTAATCGCTGTAAATATCACAGCCAAAATCAAGCAAGGGAAAAACACCTTGAATTTCCGCCAGCCGCTGCCGGATTTCCTCTGCGCCGAGTTGATAATCCTTGGCCTGGCGAATAAGGCTTGCCGCCAGGTCAACGAGTTGATCGTTAATCTCCCTTTGCTGATGGGTGGTTCGCTCTTCAACCAGGTCAGGATTTAGATACAGCTCGATAAAATCTGGATGGATGCGCAGCCAGTTGGCGACGCATTCAGACAGGATGCTGTTGGAATCCCTTTCATCGATGATGGCAAAGCGGTTGGAAAGCCCGGCCAGGTCAGGACGCTCGCGCACAATGTCATGCGCCAGACCGTGCAGGGTGCGCACACGATAATTGAAGCTTTTCAACAGCCCGTATGGTTCCAGGATTGTCCGGATGCGGTTGGAAAAGTTATCCACCGCCGAGTTAACCAGGGTCACGATCAAAATTTCCTGGTCGTCCTCGAAGTGCTGATCCAGGATTAATTTGGCAGCAAGGTGCGAAAGTGTCTGGGTCTTTCCGCTGCCCGGCACAGCCGATACGCCCATCTTGCCGTGGGTGTATTCGATTACGCGCTGCTGGTGGGGTCGGGGCCTAAACATGTCCGCCCTCTGCTGTGGGAAGTCGGCGCAAGATACCCTGGATGGCTTGCAGCAGCGGACCTCGCGGGTTTTCGCCCTGTTCGTTGGTACCGGAGGTAAAGATGTACACCTGCTGGCGGCAGCGGCGCAGCAGGCCGGTCAACAAGCGGTCAAGCGATTCCTGGTTATACGTGTATTCATAGGCATCGGTCCATACGGCTGCCCTGTTCCAGTTGCGCGAAAGAACGTGGGGATGAGTCAGGGGTTGGTTTAATCTTTCCCACCAGCCAATGCTGCCCGCGTCCAGCCAGATCTGGATGTCCACCGGGCGGTTGGTCATCAAGAAGGTGTAAGCTGGGGCGAGGAGCACCGCGTCTTGTGGAGGTTCTTCCCAGGCTTGCAGGTACTGCGCGGCGATGACCCCCGCTTCAACCATGCGGAAGTATTCTCTGCCTAGTTCCAACGGGTCAGTCGCGTTTTCCTGAGTACCCCAGCGAAATTTCTGCACCGATTCGATCAGGCGCGCTGCCACGGCAGCCGCGTCCAGGTCTTGATGGAAGCGAAATCCGGGTTGTGAAAGCACTTCACCAAACAGGCGGCTGAGGAAGATGTCGAGATCCTGCACTTCTCCGCTCTGGTATTCCATCAGCCAGTCGCGCAGGTGTTCATAATGGTTGCCCAGCATAAAAGTGATCCGATTCTGAAGAACCGGTTGCAGCGAGTCGAATGAAGCCAGACTGTCGGGCACACGGCGGGAAGCTTTAATTCCTCTTACCAACAGGTCTGCGCGGACCAGATCCATGTCTTCAATAGCCTGGGTTAGCGCGAACCGCAATTGATAAGGGCTGGGTTGGGGCAGGTTCCAAACGGGATGTGCCAGCCGCGCCAGGGTCATCAGACACAACGTGGCGGGCTCTTCGCGCAGGCTGCGGGACGGACGGTGAGAATGCACCCGCAGCTGCGTCCGTGAAAACTGATCCGTCAGGGTGAAGCGCAGTGAGTCGCTCATAAAGGGCGACAGAACCGCAATTTGCCCGGGCGGGATGCCGGCCTCCCGCACCAACGCCGCAGCGGTCTGGGCTGCGCCGGCTGCCATCTCAGGCACATAGCGGTATTGTGCCACCTGCATGGCGATGCGAATCCCTGGTGGAAGAGGGGTTGGCAGACGGCGGGCGATGGCCTGCTGAAAGGCGCGGATGGTCTCATCCATCTCGCCGGTGTTCACCCAGGATTGGGTGAATTCGATGCGATGATCGCAGATTTCCATCAACCGGCTGGCGGAGGTCGGATCAGCCCCCAGAAACAAGCGGTAACCGCCATCCTGGTCAGAAATCAACAGGCTGGAAGCGAAATGGGGCATCCATTCCAGCACCAGATCATGCACAACGGGTACATCTTCTTCGACATTGTCAAAGATGAGATGCCGGTAAGTGCGGTAGAAAAATGCCTGGAACTCGGGCAGCGGCCAAACATGCCGCAGGAACACCTCCATCTGGAGCGAGAAATCCAAAAGGTTGTTCTGCAGGCAATAATCGCGGAATAACTGCGCACATTCTTGAGCCTGATCGTAAATGCGCTGCTGGGCGATCTCGCCCACCCAGGCGGATTTCAAACGCTCGCCGATTTCGGAATAATTGAACCCGATGGCTGCAGCCTTGTTCAGATTGTCGAGGATTTGGCTGAAGAGTCGGTTGCGGTCAACGCGCACGCCGTCGAAAAATCCGCGCTGCTCAATCCATGGGGTCACCAGTCGCGCCAGGTAGTACTGGGCGGTTTCCAGGGTCAAAAAGGACGGCAGGTTGGAAGAACCGCGAAAGCCGGCTGATTCGCTGATCACCGGCCAGAACAATTGCACCATGCGTTGGCCCAGACCGCCCAGGGTGACTACATTAGCTACGCCCCCGGGAGGCAGGTCAGGCTGCTGCAGAACTTCATAATATCTGGCGGCCAGGGTGCGCTGCGGGACGAGGATGAGTACGGTCTCCGCAGGCAGGCCTGAGTGCAGCATGGCGTCCAACCGGGCGGCTGCGGCTGAGGTTTTCCCGCACCCGGCCGGACCGATCAGACACAGGGAGCCTGTCCAAGGGTGAGAGACCGCAGCCGATTGTTCGGCGGAAAGGGAAAAGTCGGGAGTCATGATTAGGTTTATTTTAGCGCAAATTTTCTATTTTGGGACTCTGCAGTTTCCGATATAATTTTCCAACAAGCCTCTCTGAATTTACATTCTCGTTGACCTATACGGAAGTTATCCGGTGCAAATATCCCTCATTCCCATTAATAATCTTACCGAACCCTTGCTGGTGGACTGGCTGGAGTTGTATGAAACGGCTTTCCCGGCCAACGAGCGTTTGCTGGTCGCCGATCTTCTGCGTATGATCCATGTCGACACTAGTGGTTCGACCGCCAACCGGTTGAAATTTTTTGCGGGTGTGGATGAAACTGGTCAATTCTGCGGACTGGTACTGGTGGAGATCAATTCGCCCCTGGCGGCATTGTGGTACCTGGCGATTCACCCGGCACGCCGCAGCGCCGGGCTGGGATCGATCATCTATCTGCAACTGCTTGAATTGGCGCGAGAGACAAGTTGTGTCGGATTAGGTTTTGAGGTGGAAATTCCGGAGAGCGCAGAGTCACCCGATCAGGCTCGCCGCCGCATCGACTTTTACCGCCGCAATGGCGCATTTCTTTTAGAAGGTATTCACTACCTGCAATACGCCGGGTCACACCAGCCTCCGCGGGCGATGCACCTGATGATCCACCCGTTTAAGCCCATGCGGGCACAAGAGGCTTACCAATTGCTCAAACAGCAATTTGGGGATGCGTTACGACAGGTCGGCGAGCTGCACTTGAGTTGATGGGCTGGGCTAGGCTGCATTGGCGATGTACTGTAGCACAGCGCGGGTCAACAGCGTGTCGGCCACGGCGCGGTGTGCGTTGGGCAGCGGGATGCGGCAGGCTTTTCCGGCTGCATCCAGCGAATAGAAGCGATTGGAGCGGCGGCGCGGATCCCAATCCGCGCGAAAGTCGGCATACAACTTCATCACGTCAATCGTCTGGAAATAATCGCGCACCATGCGCCGGTGGCGGGCGTTGGATTGCTGCATCATGCGTAGATCAAATTCAACATTGTAAATCGCGACCAGTTGCCCATCCAGCAGGCTCTTCACCTGAGAGTAGATCACCGGCCATAACGGCGCAAGCCGCACCATCTCATCGGTGATGCCATGAATGCGGGAAGCGTCTGGGGGGATCGGTTGGGTGGGGCGCACCAGTGATTGCAGCAGCACCTGTCCATCATGATCAATGATGGCAATTTCGACGATTTCGGCATCCCGTTCCAACCCGTTGGTTTCGGTGTCGAGGTAGACCGGACTCTGGCTCAACGCATCGCGGGCGCGCTGGATGGCGTTCATCCGTTGTGAAGAATTGGCTGAGAGCGGCATTTATGGCACCGTCCAATAGGTGAAATTGTCCATCTCGACGGTGAAAGGCTTGGTGCTGGCAAATGTGATGAAGCAGCCGATGTGACCGCTGTCGCTGATGTTACCGTCGCTGATTTCCTGCAGCAATTTTCCATTGGCGAATAATCTGAATGTGTTGTTGCTGGCCCAGATGCCCATGCGATTGGTCTGATTGGCGCCGGCATTGATCAGAGTATTGGCGCTCCAGTTGGTCAGCGCCACGTTGCCGTTATCATCCCAGCGGAAAAAACGGTAGCTGCCGTTGCAGGCAAAAGCCAGGTAATAGCCATACCCGCTGTCATAGTTGGGGGCGCGGATCACCAGGCCGTATTGATCAAGTCCGGTGCAGGCGCCGGTGGTGAAGGCGGCTTCAAGATAAAGGTTTTTTTGTTTTTGCGAAGTCAAACGCCAACCCATCCAAAATGGGGCGCCGAAGCTGCTGAGGGTAAGTTTGCCGTTGGCGACAGAAAACTTCGTGTAGTCGTCCTCAGCCGAAGTGACCCCTTTCTGGAAGAAACCGCCGCTGGAATCAAAGGTGTCCTTGTAGGCGGGCTGACCCAGACCGGCAGTGATATCGTCGGGGGTGGCGGTGATGGTTGGCGTGAGTGAAATCTCCGGCGTGGCGGTGCTTTCCGAGGTTGGGCTGGCTTGCGGCGTGGCGGTAGGTGTGTTGGTGGGTTGGCCCTGCTGCTCGGTGGGACCTGCGGGAGCCTGAGTGGTGGGTGGATTTCCAAGCGGCGTAAGGCTGGCAGCCACAGCCGTGGCGATGATATCTTCCGGCGCCGGGAAGGTGGCGGTGGGCATCCCAGGCGATACAGGCAGGTTGCAGGAAGCCATCACCAATGCCAGCATTAGTGTTATGGTCGCGTGTATTTTCATTTCCATATCCTCATGAACATATTCCGTTTCAAGTATAGCCCAAAGAAAGATGTTTTTCCAGTATGCAGGCGGCGGCAGACCGCGTTGGTAACAAAATGAATGCAAACTCGCGTATTTATTAGCCGGCAAAGTCATTTGCGGAGAGCCTGAGGTAGAATTCTGCCATGCCTGCCCACCGGTACCTGGCTTTTCATAAACCGTATGATGTGCTCTCAACCTTCTCTGACCCACAGGGCCGGGTCACACTGAAGGATTACATCCCTTTTCCCGGCATCTATTCAGCCGGTAGATTGGATCGGGACAGCGAGGGACTGCTGCTGCTGAGTGATGACGGCGCGTTCATTCACCGCCTGACGGACCCGCGCCACGAAATCGTAAAAACCTATCTCGTCCAGGTGGAAGGCGATCCGACCCCGCAGGCATTGGCCAGTCTGCAGGCTGGCGTGTTGATCCAGGGAACCCGCACCCGGCATTGCCGGGTGATGCTGGTTGACGAGCCGCAGCTTGCTGAGCGAAGCAAACCGGTCACTCCACATGGGCCGACTCACTGGCTGAGGATTGTGCTGCGCGAGGGACGAAAACGCCAGATACGCCACATGACGGCAGCGGTGGGACTATTTAC
>CAZCBJ010000185.1:0-7965 GCA_964496705.1 uncultured Anaerolineaceae bacterium
CCGCCACGTCTACGGCGAGAACGGCGGCCCCGGCGGGTTGTTCCACTCGCTGCGCATCATCCCGCCCATCCTCGACATCTGCGCTGATGTGCAGGCCATCGCCCCGGACTGCTTCGTGTGCAACTTCTCCAACCCGATGAGCCGCATTACCACCACCGTGCTGCGCAAGTTCCCCGACCTGCGCTTCATCGGCCTGTGCCATGAGATCGCCTCGCTGCCCCACCACCTGCCGGAGATGCTCGACACTGACCCGCAGAACCTGTGGTTCCGCGCCTGTGGTCTGAATCACTTCAGCGTGCTGGTCGAGGCCAAGTACAAGGACAGCGGCAAAGACGCCTATCCCGACATCCGCGCCAAGGCGCCCGACTACTTCGCCAACGTGGAACACGCCTTCGACTGGGCGCTGCAGGCGGCTGAGATCTCGCGCGAGACGATCAAATCCTTCGAGCGCCACGCGCTGTGGATTGAGCGCGGTTTGTTCAAGGTGATCCTCGAGCAGTTCGGTTACCTGCCCATCACCACCGACAGCCACTTTGGCGAGTACATCCAGTGGGCGCACGATGTGGTGGATCACCGCGGGATCATCGATTTCTACCGCGCCTACAAGTACTACTGCGCGCGCATGGTCTCGGATGATGCGATTGAGTTCGGCGGCGAGCACATCATCGACATCATGGAAGGCATCGTCACCAATGCCGGTTATGAAGAGACAGCCGTCAACGTGATGAATAAGGGTTTCATCGACAACCTGCCCGCTGACATCGCCGTGGAAATTCCGGCGGTGGTGGACAAGGATGGGGTGCACGGCATCCGCATGGGGCGCCTGGCGCCTGGCTTCGGCGGGCTGCTCAACAACCAGTATGCCGTGCATGATCTGACCGCCGAGGCGGTGCTGAAGAAGTCGCGCCACGCCGCGCTGCAGGCTTTGCTGGTCGACCCGGTGGTGCACAGCCACCGCGCCGCCGAGCAGACGCTGGAAACCATGCTGGCCGTGCAGAACAAGTGGCTGGGCTATTTGCAATAAGGTTTTTCCCTCACCCCAGCGCAGACGGCATCGTTGGGTTTCGCTGGACGCCTTGAGCAAGTAAATAGCTGCCTAATCCGCTCAACCCAACCTACCCGTCATTTAGCAGCAGTAGGTTGGGTTGAGCGGATGATGAAGGTGTCTTGATCAATAGATTCCCGCAGCGAAACCCAACGGCACCCATTTATTCCATTCCGATATCAGCACCCATTTATTCCATTCCGATATCAGAATCTATCGGTGGAATATCCGCAGCACCCCAATTTGCAGCATATAAACCTTCAGATACATATTTATGAAAGCTCGAATATTTCCAATCAACCGGTGATGTGACCAATCCATGTTTCACCGGATTATAGTGAACATATTCGACATGTCGCTGGAGATCGGTTTCATCACGAATGAGATGTTCCCAATACCGGCGCTGCCAGACAGCCTGTTCTTTTTTTCGTTGGCGAATTTCATCTGGTTTGCTTTGGTACTTTTCATCGATGTGCCTCGAAAAATCACTCTTTATCAGCCGCCAGCGCATCGGATAATCATGCTCAGACTCAGGCAATTTCCAGATCATGTGTAAATGATCTGGAAGAATAACGCTGGCGATGATCTCGAAGGGATGATTTCTCATGACGTATTGAAAGGCCGAGCGCAAGAGGGCGACATTTTCTTCATGGGCAAAAAGCGGGATGCGATGGTAAGTGACCAGGGTAAAGAAAAAAGTCCCTCCGGGTAAAAAAATTCTCCGATATCGCATGGCCACCATTATAATCACGGATGGGAAAAAGATGCCGTGTTGGGTTTCGCTGGAGGCCTGAAAAGGCTAGAGCATTGGCAGACCCGCTCAACCCAACCTACCCGTCTACCCGTCTACCCGTCTACCCGTCATCTTGATGCACCTGCTGCCAGGTTGGGTTTCGCTGGAGGTCTGACATATCGAGGATTCATATTCAACCCGCTCAACCCAACCTACCGCTACCGCTGATGTTATAATCCAGCCCATGATTCTTTCCCGTGAAGAGGTGGCGCATATCGCCCAGTTGGCGCGGCTGGAGCTGAGCGCGGAGGAGCTGGAGCGCACCCGCGAACAGCTCTCGGCCATCCTTGAATACGCCGCCCGTCTGCAGATGCTGGACACATCCAGCACCCCGCCCACCGCCAGCGTGCTGCCGCCGCAAGCCCGCCTGCGCGCCGACGAGCCTACCGCCGGGCTGCCTCCCGATCAACTGCTGGCCAACGCGCCCGACAGCGCTGACGGCCAGTTCCGTGTGCCGCCGGTTTTTGACCCCGAGCCATGAGCGAGCTGTGTAACCAGTCTGTCCGCGAATGCCTGGAGGGCATGGCGCGCGGCGATTTCTCCAGCCGCGAGCTGACCCGCGCGCTGATCGAGCGCACGGAACAACTGGAGGCGCGCCTGCACGCCTACATCACCTTCACGCCGGAACTGGCGCTGAAAAGCGCCGAGGCTGCCGACCAGGCGCGCCGCGCGGCGCGGGGGGAGGCAGCCAGCCTGCCGCCGCTGCTGGGGCTGCCCCTGGCGGTCAAGGATGTGCTCTGCCTGCAGGGTGTGCGCGCCACGGCCGGCTCAAAAATCCTGGAGAATTTTATCCCGCCGTTCAGCGCCACCGCCGTGCGCCGGCTGCTCGAGGCGGGCATTGTGCCGCTGGGCAAGACCAACACCGATGAGTTTGCCATGGGCTCCTCGACCGAGAACTCGGCCTACGGCCCCAGCCGCAATCCGTGGGACACCGCCCGCGCACCGGGCGGCTCTTCGGGCGGCAGCGCGGCAGCGGTGGCAGCGCGCCTGGCCCCGGCCGCGCTGGGCAGCGACACCGGCGGCAGCGTGCGCCAGCCGGCCTCGTTCTGCGGGCTGACCGGGCTCAAGCCCACCTACGGGCGCGTCTCGCGCTATGGGCTGATCGCCTACGGCTCCTCGCTGGATTCGGTCGGCGTGTTGGCGCGCAGCGCCGCGGATGCCGCACTGATCTTCGCCTGCATGGCCGGCTTCGACCCGCTGGATGCCACCTCGCTGGAGCTGCCCGCGCCGCAGATGGACCTGGGCGGCAGCCTGGACGGGCTGCGGGTGGGCGTGCCGCAGGAGTATTTCATCCCCGGCATGCAGCCGGAGGTGGAGCGCTGCGTGCGCCGCGCGGTGGGCGAGCTGGAGGCGCTGGGGGCGCGAGCCGTGCCGGTCAGCCTCCCGCACACCCCAAATGCCCTGCCGGTCTACTACCTGATCGCCCCCGCCGAGGCTTCGGCCAACCTGGCGCGCTTCGACGGCGTGCGCTACGGGCTGCGCGCCGGGGCGGACGACCTGTGGGATGTTTTTTTTAGCTCTCGCGGGGCGGGCTTCGGCGCCGAGGTCAAGCGGCGCATCATGCTCGGCACTTATGCGCTCTCGGCCGGCTACTACGATGCCTATTACGGACAGGCGCAGAAGGTGCGCGCGCTGATCCAGGCCGATTTCGAGCGCGCTTTCCAGCAGGTGGACGTGATCGCCGCGCCGGTGGCGCCGACCACCGCCTTCTCCCTCGGCGGGCATGGCGACGATCCGCTTTCGATGTATCTCGAAGACGTGTTCACCCTGCCGGCCAATCTGGCAGGCGTGCCGGGACTGGCCTTTCCGGTGGGATTCGACGGCCAGGGCTTGCCGGTGGGTATGCAACTGATGGGGCCGCATCTCAGCGAGACGCTGCTGCTGCGCGCGGTACACATCTATCAACAAAACAGCGCCTGGCACACCCAAGCGCCGGTGCTTTAATCCCCAAAAACGAACAGGAGGCTTCGATGTTTGCCACCCTTCCCAAAGATCACCATGATTTTCTGCATTGGACCTGGGCCGATTATGCGCCCTATGCCGAAAACCTGATCCAGCGCGCGCTGAGCGCGCAGACCGTTCAGGGCTGGCTGGCCGACTGGACGGCGCTGGCTTCGGTGATTTCCGAACAATACCAGCGCCTGGCGGTGGCCGCCGAGGCCAACACCGCCGACCAGGCCGCCGAGGAAGCGGTGAAAGCCTACCTGGACGGCGTCTACCCGCGCTCGATGGAGGCGGAACAGAAGCTGAAACAAAAGCTGCTGGACAGCCGCCTGGAGCCGGACGGACTGGAGATGCCGCTGCGCAACATGCGCGCCGAGGCGGCATTGTTCCGCCAGGCCAACCTGCCGCTGCTCTCTGAAGAGGCGAAGTTGTCCATGGAGTACAACAAAATCAGCGGGGCGCAGACGGTGGAATGGGAAGGCAGGGAGCTGACCGTGGCGCAGATGCGCCCGATCTTCCAGGAGCAGGACCGCGAGGTGCGCGAGCGCGCCTGGCGATTGGCGGCGACCAGACAACTAGCCGACCGCGGAGCGGTCAACGCGTTGTGGCAGAAATTTCTCGCCCTGCGCCTGCAGCTTGCCAAAAACGCCGACCAGCCCGACTACCGCGCCTACCGCTGGCAGATGCTGCACCGCTTCGATTACACATCGGATGACGCGCGCAGGTTTCAGGAAGCCATCGAGCAGGTGGCCGTCCCGGCGGCGCTGCGCATCTACGAGCGGCGCAAAGCGCGGCTGGGCGTCTCCAGCCTGCGCCCGTGGGACCTGAACGTGGACGTGACCGCGCGCCCGCCGCTGCGCCCCTTCCAGAGCCTGGATGAGCTGACCGCCGGGACCAGCGCCATCTTCCACCGCGTGGACGCGCAACTCGGCGGCAATTTCGATACCATGCTCACCGAAGGGCTGCTCGACCTGGATAACCGCAAGAACAAAGCGCCGGGCGGCTTCTGCACCGACTTTGCGGTGATCCGCAGGCCGTTCATCTTCATGAACGCGGTCGGGCTGCACGATGATGTGCAAACGCTGCTGCACGAGGGCGGGCACGCTTTTCACGTGTTTGAGACCGCGCCGCTGCCCTACATTCAACAATTGATCCCGCCGATGGAGTTCGCCGAGGTGGCTTCGATGAGCATGGAGCTGCTCTCCGCGCCCTATTTGACCCGCGAACAGGGCGGCTTTTATTCCGAGGCGGACGCGGCCCGCGCGCACATCGAGCATTTGGAAGCCGGCATCCTCTTCTGGCCCTACATGGCGGTGGTGGACGCTTTCCAGCACTGGGTGTACGAGAACCCGCAGCAGGCCGCCGATCCGGCGCAGTGCGATGCGACCTGGGCGCGGCTGTGGGCGCGCTTCATGATCGGGGTGGATTGGAGCGGGCTGGAGGACGAACTGGTCACCGGCTGGCAGCGCAAATTGCACATCCACCTGGAGCCGTTCTATTACATCGAGTACGGGCTGGCGCAGCTGGGCGCGGTGCAGGTGTTCGCCAACAGCCTGAAGGACCGGGCCGGGGCGGTGGCCAGCTACCGCAAGGCGCTGGCGCTGGGCGGAACGGTGCCGCTGCCGAAGCTGTTCCAGGCCGCCGGGGCGCGCCTGGCTTTCGACGCGGCCACGCTGCAGGATGCGGTGGCGCTGATGGAGGAGACGATGGAGCGGCTGGAGGCTAAAATATAGTTGGAAGGCTGGATGTTGGAGATGCGCGAGCATCTCCAACCATTCTTAGAATCCGTCCGATTGCAATCGGCTGTCACCAGGTGTGGCTGGCTGCTTCCATGTTTTCTTTGGCGGTCTGATCCCTGACCGCCTGGGTCACGCACACGGCGTCGCCGAAGAAGGCGACGCGGAAAACAAAACCAGGGATGCAGGCATCCGGGCCGAAGGCCACGATGGCCAGGCGCGATTTGGCTTCGAGATTATCCTTGGAGGTCTGGTCGGCCACCGGGATGGTCACGCAGACATCATCGCCGGGCTTTGCCTCTCGCCAGACGTAGCCGTCCTTGCAGGTTCCCGGCTGATGGGTAGGGGTGACCACCTTGCTCTGAACCGCCGTGGTGGGGGGGGCGGGGGGTTACGGCACTGTGAGGGTTTCCGGGATGTAAGCCACCTGGCCGGTCATCGCTGAAACCCAGCCGTAGCCGTTCTGAAATTCAATGTACCACCAATCGCCCTCGGCGTTGCGCCCGGCCACCGGCTGGCTGGCGCCCTGCGGGAGGGTGCCGATGACATCGTAGACGGTTCCCGGGCCGGAGCGCACGTTGGCCTGGGTGTTTGCGGTGAAGGAGGGTGCGCAGGGGGTGTCAGCCGGGGGCGGTGCGGGGGGGATGTCTGTGGCAGCTGCAGCGCCGGGCTCGAGGCTGGGCTGCAGGGTGGGCGTGTCGGCTGCGGGCGGTGGGGGCTGGGGAGCTTCCTCCGCGTCCGGCGGGGTGACAGACTGCAGCGGCTGCCCGCCTGTCAGCGGCGCAGCGCAGGAGAGCATCAACAGCCCCAAGATGAGCAGGAGTGAAATGGACTTACTGTGCGGCATGCCAGACCTCCGGTGCAGGGCGAACCTGAGAAAAAAGGACACTGTGAATATCTTACAACTTTGGCGCATGAGATGCAATATGCGCGGGAGGAGAATCTGCGAACGGCGCAGATGCAAAGGACTTAGTCGCCTTTGTCAATCAGCGTCAGGGAGTTGGGTTTCGCTACCGGCAGAGTTCAACCACCTGGTCGGCAGGACGCACTGAACCCAACCTGCGCCGGAAAGGACGGCTGGAGCGCCTTTTTGTAGAGGTGGGATTGGCCTTTTAGGACCACAGTTGCCAGGGGAAGATCATCCCATGTTCGGCTGGCTCCCCATCCAATCCGACCAGGCGGTATCCTGGCTGGGGAGCGATTTCCTGTTGGTATGTTGCCGAAAAATTGCGAATTGCCCTGGGAATCATCCGCGGAAATTGCAGCTTGACCTCCACCGGTATCAAGAAATTTCTGGCGTTGACCACGAAATCAATCTCTTTTTTATCCTTCGTACGCCAGTAGAAGACTTGTTGGGTACCGTGACGCTTGATCAACTCGGCATACACACTGGTTTCGAAAACAGAGCCCAAAAGCTGTGTTTGCAGGCGTTTCAACCAAAGCATCTGCATCAGGCCGCTATCGTAAAAGTAGACTTTGGGCGTTTTGGTCAGCTCTGAGCGGATGTTGCGGCTGAACGGGCTTACCAGGCGCAGAATGTAGGTCTGCTCCAGAATTAGCAAATAGCGCTCAAGCGTGGGGCGGGTGAGACCAATCGTATTGCTCAACTCGTTGATGTTCAACAGGTTGCCGCTCTGCGCAGCGAGGATTTCCAGTAAACGATTGAATTTGTTAACATCTCTGATCTCGGCCAAGTCGCGGATATCCTTGCGCACGTAGGTGTCAATGATCTGCTGCAAGTATCTTTCCTTGATGTCAATATCTCGAGTGAGGACGATCTTTGGGTAGCCGCCAAACAGGGCAAATTCCAGATAAAGCTGGCGAAGTTCGTTGGTTTTCTGTTGGGTGAAAGTTTCGGCAGGGGTGAAGGGTATCTGTCTGAATGCCAGAAACTCGGGGAACGTGAGGGGAAAAATTTCAAAATTGACTGTGCGACCAACCAGAGAATCTTTGAACTTGCTTTTGATCTCAAAACTGGAGGATCCGGAGACGATGAGCTTCAGGTAACGATGGTGGTCGGCAACCAATTTCAGAAATGAGGAAGGATTTTCCAGGTATTGAATCTCATCCACCATGATGAAAAGCTTGCGACTGGATGTGCGCAAGGCGGGTAGTTCGAATCCCTGTTCACCAAGATAGGCTATGAATTCATCCACCCCCCGATCCAGCAGACGAACAAGGCGGCTATCCTCCAGATCCAAGTAAACCGTCTGCTCTTGCGCAGAGCGCAACTGCTGCTGTAAGAAAAGCAGGATGCTGGTTTTCCCCACCTGCCGGGCGCCGTGGATGATGATCACATCATCGGTGTGCAGAAAGCGGTTGATCTCGTCCAGGACAGTTCGGTGGTAGATGGTCATGGCTGTCTTCCTCCAGCAGGGATGACTCCATTGTATATCCAACAATTTTAATAGTCAACTATTAAAATTGTTGGATATTTTGTATGTTTA
>CAZCBJ010000186.1:0-7935 GCA_964496705.1 uncultured Anaerolineaceae bacterium
AAGGAGCCGCTCCGCGGCGACTGAAGGGACTGCGGGCTTTTTTTGGGCAGAACTTAGTTGACAAAATATTAAGCGGGTTTGGCATGCAGCAAACTTCACCCATCCATGCCAGCGATCGCGAAGCATTCCTGAAGGTTTGGTATAATCTTTCGAGTTGCTACTTGACAAAAAAGATAATATTTATCATAATATAATAGTAAAAGATAGATAAAATATTCAACCGGAATTGATCCCAACCCCCATCCTTCCGGAGCGGTTCACGAAAACAAGGAGAATGAAATGTACACACCCGTATGGCAAATGGAACGTTACGCTCAGGACAAGCAGCATGAGGCGCACCGGGAAGCTCATCAAAATCACCTGGCCAGCCTGGCTATAGAAGGCATGCGGCGCCCAGGTCCGATCGCCCTGGCAAGGGCTTTCTTCTCGCGCTTGCTGGGCCGCAGCCCGGCCTACTCGCCGGTGCAGTCCACCGTGCGCGCGCCCGGTCAATTGGAAGACTGCGTGGGATGCTAAGCAGCTAAATTCTAGTAGAATTTACGTCCGTACAGGCGGCGTGATTGCTGCCTGTACGGGCTTTTTGTTTACTGATCGGTGACGATTTCCCAGCGGGCGAAGCGCCGGATGGCGATCTTTTCACCGGTGCTGGCGGCGACGCGGGCCAGCATCTGCGCCACTGTCGTCCCCTCATCCCGGATGGAGGTCTGGCGCAGCAGGACGCGCTGATCCTTGAACTTCTCGAGGTAGCCGGCGGTGATGCGCGGGATCAACGCCTCGGGCTTGCCCTCCGCCCGCGATCGTGCAGCGATTTTCTCTTCCTCTTCGGCCAGCAGCGCGGCAGGAATATCGGCGTCGCTCACCCAATGCGGGGCGGCCGCGGCGATTTGCAGCGCCAGCTCGTGGGCGAACTGGCTGAACACCGCTGAGCGCGCGGCAAAATCGGTCTCACAGTTGACCTCCACCATCACTCCCAACCGCCCCCCGGCGTGCGAGTAAATCGCGATTGTCCCCTGCGAAGCGTCGCGCCCGGCGCGCTTTGCCGCCTGGGCGGCTGCCTTTTCCTGCAGAAAGTGCAGCGCCTCAGGATAATTGAAATTGCACTGCTCCAGTGCCTGGCGGCAGTCCATTACACCCGCTCCGCTTTCCTGGCGCAATTGTTTGATCATTTCCATTGTGGTGGTCATCGAATCCTTCTCCTATGGATTGTCACCCTGGATTTTTTCTTCCTGCAGGTGCTGGCGCAGTTGCCGCGCCCAATCCAATTCGCGACGGTGCAGGTCAATCAGGTGGGTCTGAATGCGCTCCCAGAGCAAGCGCTCGCGCGGGGTGCGCTCAGGCGCGGCAGCCGGACGTTCGGCGCGCGCCTGGCGCATGCGCAGTTGCAGGTCTAACTCTTCGGCGTACCTCGCCAGGAGGGCATCCAGCTCATCGCCGTGGAGCATGTCCGCCCAGGCCAGCCGGATCAGGAAGGGGTTGTGATATTCGGGCAGCTCCGGGTCGGCCAGCAGCCAGCCGCGCAACTGCGCCCGGCCTGCGGCAGTGATGGCATAGATTTTCCTGGCGGGCAGGCTTTCCTGGTTTTGAATCTCCAGGCTCACCCAGCCCCGGCGGTGCAGGGCGACCAGGCTGTGGTAGATCTGGTTGTTGCTGCCCGACCAGTAGAACAGTTCGGAGTCGGCGATGATCTTTTTGAGGTCATAGCCTGTGAGCGGCTGCCAGCTCAGCAGCCCGAGGATGGCGAATTGGATTTCCATGAGAGTCTCCGCGATAGGTTATTAAAAATATATGTTATTAATAACATATATTCGAAACATCGTCAATATGGAAAGTCTCTTGCCTGTCGGAATCGCAGGAGCCGGCCTCGATCCTGCCGGCTCCTGTTTTCTCTGGTGTGCCTGCTACACGCCGGATATCGCCCCGCCCGAAGGTGCGGGCCTGGGATGGAAGATGCGCTTCCACACCCGGCGCAGCCCGACCACCGCCAGGGTGATCAGGGCGATCACGCCCAGGTTTTTTAGGATGCCTGCCAGACCGGCGACCGGATTGACGGCATGTTCCCTGCCCTGCCCCAGTCCGCTGCCCTCTGCATGACCTCGACCGCCGCGCCAGCCCTGACCGCCGCCTTCGGCGGGCAGGCCGAGCGCAGCCGGTTCGGCAGCGTTGACCGCCAGGTAGATGCAACCGCCGATCAAGCACACCAGCAAGAGCAGAATGAGCAATCTCCCTGTGAACTTCATCATGTTGACTCCTTGATGGGTAGAGACCGCGCTTTATTGGCGCGGTTCGGATTTGCGCACCGGCACCGCAGCAGGACGCATGCCGCGCAGCGGATGGATCACATGGCGTTGCAGGGTGTTGACCACCCAGCGCCAGTGCAGAGCAAAGTGCAGCCCGACCAGTATCAGGCTCAGGTTGGCCGACCAGGAATGCAGAAAGCGCCAGCCGGGCAATGATAAACTGGTGATGCCCAGCGTCGGCAGGATGCTGCGCGAGATGAGCAAACCGCTCAACATCAGCAGGGTGAAAGCCACCAGCAGCAGCGAGTCGACCAGGAAATTGAGCCGTGAAGTGTGCCACAGCCTGCGAAAGAAGCGCAGCAGCACCTCCACCACCCATTTCCAATGGAGCAGCACATGCACCAGCAGGGTCAGGCCGAGCGCCAGGCTGAGCCATTCGTGGATGGAGATGCCGGTCAGCGCCGGCTCAAACGCCACCAAAAATGCCCCCAGCGCGGCGGTGTCGATCAACAAATTGGTTTTGGGAGAGACGGGTTTGTCCATATGGATTACCTCTAGTGGTTGTTTCTTTATCCTTTCAGGTTGATTTAGGTCTGATTTTAGGCAGGGATCATTCAGAAATGGTGAAGAAATAGTGAATGTTTTGTGAGGATGCGTGCGGCCTTGTCAGAAGGGGGGGAATTGGTCCAATGGGCTGCAAATCCCTTGACAAAACCAAAAAATAGATATACAATTCATTCAATGATACAATTATACAATGCTACAAAGATACAGTTATGCCGCCCAACCTGACCATCCATTTGGACTTTCGTTCGGGTGTGCCGATCTACGTGCAGATTGTCGAGCAGATCGAGCGCAAGCTGGCTGCCGGAGAATTGAAACCCGGCGATCAGTTGCCCACCGTGCGCCACCTGGCCACCGAGCTGCGGGTGAACTTCAACACTGTGGCGCGCGCCTACCGCATGTTGGACGAGGCCGGTCTGATCTCCACCCAGCACGGGCGCGGCACCTATATCTGGGAACGGCCCAGCCCCGAGGTCAGCCAGCGCATCCGGCGGCAGGGGCTGCAGGCTCTGACCCGCGCCTACCTGCGCGAGGCCGCCCGGCAAAAATTCACCCCGGATGAGGTGATGACCGAGTTGAGACGCCAGGTGGAGCGTTGGCAGAACGGTGACGAACTGAGTGAGGATGAAGACCCACTGGCAGGCGCTTCAGGAAAACTTTCCTGAAAATAACAGACAATGCCAGATAGAAAAGAGGAAATAATGGATAAGAACACGCAAACAACCCGAACCCAATCCGTTCTCTTTGGCAGGCGCAGCCTGCCGCCCAATGTGCGTATCAGCAGCATCGGCGCCACGCTGGGCGTGATCGGCCTGCTGCTGGCTGTGCTGGTGCCGATCCTGCTGGACGGAATTGTGCCGGACGGCTGGCTGGCGGCTTATTTGCTGGTGATGCTGCTGATCACGACCTTTGCCATGTTTGCGGCCCAGATCGCCAGCCAGTGGGAAAAGGCGGTCGTGCTGCGCCTGGGCCGTTTCCACGGACTGCGCGGGCCGGGGCTGTTCTGGATCTTCCCAATCATCGACAGCACCACCGCCTGGATTGACCACCGCGTGATGGTCAGCCCGTTCAACGCCGAGAAAACGTTGACCAAGGACACCGTTCCGGTGGATGTGGACGCAGTGCTGTTCTGGGTGGTGTGGGACGCTGAAAAGGCTGCGCTGGAGGTTCAGGATTACCACGCCGCGGTCACCTGGGCGGCGCAGACCGCGCTGCGCGAGGTGATCGGGCAGATGCCGTTGGCTGACATTCTCGTCGGACGGGCCAAGATGGACGCCGAGTTACAGAAGATCATTGACGAGCGCGTCAATCCCTGGGGTATATCTGTGCAGAGCGTGGAAATCCGCGACATCATCATCCCGCAGGGATTGGAGGACGCGATGAGCCGCCAGGCGCAGGCCGAGCGCGAGCGCCAGGCGCGGGTCATCCTGGGCGAATCGGAAATGCAGATCGCTCACAGTTTCGCCGAAGCCTCGCAGGCTTACAAGGACAACCCCACCGCGTTGCACTTGCGCGCCATGAACATGCTCTTCGAGGGCTTGAAGGAAAAAGGCGCGCTGATCATCGTTCCGTCCAGCGCGGTGGACACGATGAACCTGGGTGGCTTGAGCGGCGTGACTGCGCTGGCCTTACAGAACCAGAAGCAGACGGAAGACCAGGTATAGTTTCACGTGAAACAATGACGAGATGGGGATGCCCTGCTCGACGCAGGGCATCCTGTTGAATAGAAGAGAAAGGATAAGCAATCATGCAAACCAAAACCACCCTGTTGATATTGACCATCTTATTTTTGCTGGCTGGCCTGTTTGGTCTGCTGGCCTACAACCGCTTCAGCGAGCCGGTGGCCATCCACTGGAATGCCAGCGGTCAGGCGGACGGCTTCGGTTCGCGCTTCGAGGCAAGCTTCTTGCTGCCGCTGGTCGCGCTGGGCGTGACGCTGATGATGCTGGCGCTGCCAGCCATTGACCCGCTCAAGGCCAATATCGCTGCCTTCCGCCGCGTGTACAACATCTTTATGCTGGCCTTTGCCACCTTCATGCTCTATCTGCATGGGCTGACCATCCTGTATAATCTGAGCATCATCACCAATCTCAATCGGTTGATGACGCCGGCTTTCGGGTTGTTCATCTTCTTTGCCGGGTTCCTGGTGAGCCGGGCCAGGCGCAATTATTTCATCGGCATCCGCACGCCCTGGACGCTGAACAGCGAATGGGTCTGGGATCAGACTCACCGGCGCGGCGGTCTGCTGTTAAAAATTGCCGGTCTGATCGGCCTGCTGGGTGTGTTTTTCCCCGGCGCGTCCATGTACCTGTTGATGATCCCGATTTTTGCATTTACACTATATATCACCGTATATTCCTACCTGCTGCACCGCCGTGAACAGGCGATGGTTTCACGTGAAACACAAGGATAAAGAGGAGTTCTGCATGGAAATTGTCATCGAAGTCGATCAGCTCAGCCATGCTTACGGCGAACGCCGCGCGCTGGAAGCGCTGAGTTTTACCGTCCGGCGCGGCGAGGTGCTGGGTCTGCTCGGCCCCAACGGCGCCGGCAAGACCACCGCCGTGCGCCTGCTCAACGGCTTGTTCCGACCCACCGCCGGGCGGATGCGCGTCCTCGGACTCGACCCGGTTGCGCAGGGCGATCAGGTGCGCCGTCAGACCGGTGTGTTGACCGAGACACCCGCGCTGTACGAGCGCCTGACCGCCCGCCAGAACCTGCGTTTCTTCGGCACCCTGTCCGGGATGCCCGAGGCGCAATTGAATGAGCGCGCCGCAGAACTGCTCGAATTCTTTGAGCTGACCGAGCGCGCCGATGACCGTGTGGGCGCGTATTCCAAGGGGATGAAGCAGCGTCTGGCGCTGGCTCGCGCCCTGCTATCCCATCCGCCGCTGCTCTTCCTGGATGAGCCCACCGCCGGGCTGGATCCCGAAGCCGCCGCCCAGGTGCACGACCTGATCGATTCGATCCGCCGCCACAACGGGCAGAGTGTGCTGATGGCCACCCACAATCTCTACGATGCCCAGCGCCAGTGCGACCGGGTGGCCATCCTCAACCGCGGGCGGCTGCTGGCCCTGGGTACGCTGGATGAGCTGCGCCGCCAGCACTCCCCCGGCCTGTGGGTGCAGGTGGATGTCTGGCAGCCGCTGCCGGAAGGCGTGCTGGCAGACCTGGCGCAGATGGCGGGAGTCCTGGCGGTGGAAAGCGGGCAACCTGACCGCCTGCGCGTGCAGGTGAGCGAGAAAGCGGTCATCCCGCTCCTGATCAGCCGGCTGGTGGGCGGAGGCGCCCAGTTGCTGTCTGTACAGCCGCACCAGGTTTCGCTGGAGGAAATTTATTTCAAACTGCAAGATGAATCGGATCAGAAAGCCGAGGCTTGATATGAACACGCGCACCATCCTGGCTATCGCTCAAAAAGACCTCACCGAGGCGCGCCAGAATCAGGCAGTCTGGCTGCCGATGATCCTGGTCCCTGCCATTGTGATCGTGATCCTGCCGCTGATATTGATCCTGGTTACCACCTATGCCAACATTGAGCCGCAGGATATGACCAACGGCATGGACCTGGCAAAGTTGCTGGCGATGATGCCGCCCAGCATCGCGCAGCGTTTCAACGGTCTGGACACCAATCAGAGCATGATATTGTTCATGCTGGGCTACATGTTCGCGCCGTTCTTCCTCATCCTGCCGTTGATGTTTTCCACCACCATCGCGGCTGAGTCCTTCGCCGGCGAGCGCGAGCGCAAGACCCTGGAAGCGCTGCTCTACACCCCGGCCACCGACGCGGAGCTGTTCCTCGGCAAGGTGCTGGCGGCGGGCGTGCCGGCCTTGCTGATCACCTGGCTCAGCTTCATCCTGTACAGCGTGGTGTTGAATGCGGCCGGATACCCGCTCTTCGGGCGGGTGTGGTTCCCGCTGCCCACCTGGTGGCCGCTGGTGCTGTGGATTTGCCCGGCTGTTTCACTGTTTGGCATCTCGATGACCGTGCTGATCTCCACCAAAAACCAGACCTTCATGGGAGCTTATCAGACCAGCGCTTCGACTGTGGTGCTGGTGCTGGGCCTGGTCGCCGGGCAGGCGGCAGGTGTGCTGTACTTTACCGTGGGCGTCGGACTGCTGGTGGGGCTGTTCATCTGGCTGGTGGGCGGCGTGCTGGCCTGGCTCGCCATCCGCACCTTCAATCGCACCGCGTTGCTGGTCAGCAGCCGGTAATTGTGGAGCGATTCATGATTTACGTTGCTTTCATCTTTGCAGCTTTGCTGGAAATTCTCCTGCCGTTGGGCTTGTTCCTGTGGCTCAAGCGGCGGTATGGGGTGTCCTGGTTGTTGTTTGGGGTGGGAGTGCTGACCTTCATCGGCTCGCAGGTGGTGCACATCCCGCTGCTGTTGGGTGTGCAGGCTTTGCTCAAGTTCCAGCTTCCGCCGTATGCCATCGGCCTGGGCGCAAACCTGCTCTACGCGGCGCTGCTGGGGATGCTGGCCGGGCTGTGCGAGGAGCCGGCCCGCCTGGTCGGTTACCGGCTGCTGAAGACGCGCGCCAATTCGTTTGGGGCCGCGCTGGCGTTGGGCGCCGGGCATGGCGGGATTGAGTCGATTCTTGTTGGAGTAAGCCTGGTTGGCAATTTTGTGCTGATGGTGATGGTACAGCAGAGCGGGACGGCGGTCGGGCCGGTGACTCCCGAGCTGGCGGCCAAAACCCTGTCGGGAGATTGGTTTATGCCGCTGATCAGTTTTGCTGAGCGGTTGTTCGCTGTGGTGCTGCACCTGACCCTGTCAGTGATGGTGTGGTGGGCGGTCAGCCGGCGCGCCTGGGGTTGGTTTGTGGGGGCGGTGCTGTATCATTCAATGGTGAATGCGCTGGCAGTGAGCATTGTGCTGCTGGGTGGGTCGGTGTATCTGGTGGAGGGCATCCTCGCGCTTTTGACGGTTATCAACTTGGGCGGTCTGGTCTGGCTGGCGCGCAGAGGCGTTTTCAGTCATCAACAATACTAGAACAAATGTTCTTATGGATTGACTTTATATTAAGGCATCCTGGATTGTGCACCTGCGCATTGCTGAAGATTTACAGCGTACTCTGTCAACAAAGTTTTGCTATCCAAGCGCGGACAGTCCCTTCCCGCAGGGATGCTTCGCGA
>CAZCBJ010000187.1:0-7915 GCA_964496705.1 uncultured Anaerolineaceae bacterium
CTTCCTGCACGTCGGCGCCAAGCTTCTCGCAGATCACGGCGATCTCGTTGATGAAGCTGATCTTGGTCGCCAGGAATGCGTTGCTGGCGTATTTGATCATCTCGGCGGTGCGCAGGTCGGTGATCAAAACAGGGCAGCGCAGGCTGGCATACAACTGGGCGACATGCTCGGCGGCTTTGCGGTCCTCGGAGCCCAGCACCACCCGGTCAGGAGCCATAAAATCATTGATGGCAGAACCTTCGCGCAGGAACTCCGGGTTCGAGACCACGCGGAAATCCAACGGTCTGCCGTTGCGCCGTTTGCGGATAACATCTGCCACCCAGTCGCCGGTGCCAACCGGGACGGTGGATTTATTGACTACGATGATGGGGCCTTGAACCAGGTCGGCAATCGACTCGGCGGCTGAGCGGACATACTGCAAGTCTGCCTCTCCGTCCACGCCGGAGGGGGTGCCCACCGCGATGAAGGCGAAGTCCACGCCTTCCAATGCTTCAGCGTAATCCGTGGTGAAGCTCAGGCGACCGGCCTGAACATTCTGAAGCACCAGTTGCTGCAAGCCCGGCTCATAGATAGGCATGACGCCCTGCTTGATTTTTGTGATGCGCTCGTTATCCACATCCAGACAGAACACCCGGTTGCCCAGGTCTGCAAAGCAAGTGCCAGTCACCAAACCCACATAACCTGTCCCAATCACGCAAATTTTGCTCATGAAGTTCCTCCTGATAGTTGTATTATAAAGCAAAGCCCCTGGAGATTGTCAAACACTTGAGTGTTCAAAATGTGGGTTTAGGAGACCAAAAGCGAAGAAGATGCTGAGGTGGTTATGATCATCCGCTAAAAGATTTCAGTCCAGGCAGGGTATAATCGCTTTAACCGAACAAGCCCATTCAAGGATGGAGAGAATAGCATGACTGCTCAAATTGTGGATGGAAATGCGCTGGCCGAACAGGTGCGGGCCGAGGTGGCTGTGCAGGTCGCGGAGATGGTGGAAGCGGGCCGACCGCGACCGGGGTTGGCAACGGTGATTGTGGGCGAAGATCCGGCTTCGCAGTCGTATGTTCGCGCGAAGCGCAAAGCCAGTGGCGAGGTGGGTATCGAATCGTTTGGGTTTGAGCTTCCGGCAACAACCAGCCAGGCAGAAGTGGAAGGGCTGGTGCGCGATCTGAACGCAGACCCGCGGGTCAATGGCATATTGGTGCAGTTGCCGCTGCCCAGCGGCTTGGATGAAGAACGGGTGCTCAGCGCGATCAGCATCGAAAAAGATGTGGACGGCTTTCATCCGGTCAACATCGGCCGCCTGGCGCAGAAAGGTCGCGATCCGCTGTTTGTCCCCTGCACGCCGGCAGGCGTGATGACCATGATCGGCAAGTATTTGCCCAGCCTGGAGGGAGTCAACGCGGTGGTGCTGGGTCGTTCCAATATCGTGGGCATGCCGGTGGCGCTGCTGCTGGTGCGCGCCAACGCCACGGTGACCATCTGCCACTCGCGCACCAGGGATCTGCCCTCGGTCACGCGCCAGGCAGATGTATTGGTGGCAGCAGTCGGCAAGGCGGGCATGGTGCGCGGCGATTGGGTCAAGCCGGGCGCGGTGGTCATTGATGTGGGCGTCAACCGTGTGGAGGATGCCACCCGGTCGCGCGGCTACCGCCTGACGGGTGATGTTTGCTTCGATGAGGTGAAAGAAGTTGCCAGTGTTTTGACTCCTGTCCCGGGCGGCGTGGGGCCGATGACGATTGCCATGTTGCTCAGTAATACGCTGCGGGCTGCAAAACTGACCGCATGAGTTGAGAAATGCAGCGCACCCAAAACAATTGTCAGACAATTGACTTTTCCGTGTTTTGGGATTAAACTCTACTCAATCCCCTATGTCCACACTACTCATCCGGAATGCTGCTCTCCTGGTGACCATGGATTCCCAGCGCCGCGAAATTTGCGACGGTGGTCTTTTTGCGCGAGATGGGTTTATTCAGCAGGTAGGCTCCAGCGCGGAATTGCCCGCTCACGCCGACCAGGTGCTTGATCTGCAGGGTCATCTGGTGCTGCCGGGGTTGGTCAACACCCACCATCATTTCTACCAGACTCTCACCCGCGCCGTTCCTGCGGCGCAGGATGCCAATCTGTTCAACTGGCTAAAAACGCTGTATCCCATTTGGGCGCGGATGACCCCGGAGGATGTGTTCGTTTCGGCGCAAACTGCGTTGGCCGAGCTGGCGCTTTCGGGATGCACCACCGCCTCAGACCACCTGTACCTGTTTCCCAACGGCTCCCGACTGGATGATGAGATTGCGGCGGCGCGCGAGATTGGGCTGCGCCTGCATGCCTCGCGCGGCTCGATGAGTCTGGGTGAAAGCCAGGGTGGTCTGCCGCCCGACAGCGTGGTGGACAGCGAGGAGGTTATCCTTGCCGACAGCCAGCGTTTGATTGAAACGTATCACGATCCCAACCCGGGCGCGCTGGTGCAGATTGTGCTGGCGCCCTGTTCGCCGTTCAGCGTGACCGGTGAATTGATGCGCCAATCCGCGGCTCTGGCGCGCCAGTACGGGGTGCATTTGCACACCCACCTGGCGGAAACGCAGGATGAGGAAGCCTTTTGTGTGCAAATGTTTGGCCGCCGCCCGGTGGCCTACATGCAGGCGGTGGATTGGATCGGACCGGATGTGTGGTTTGCCCATTCGGTGCATGTCAATCCGGATGAGATCGGGCTGTATGCGCGGACGGGCTGCGGGGTGGCGCACTGTCCTTCGTCGAACATGCGCCTGGCTTCGGGGATTGCGCCGGTGATGGATTATCTCCGCGCCGGGGTCAAGCTGGGGCTGGGGGTGGACGGCTCGGCCAGCAACGACAGCTCGCACATGCTGGCTGAAGCGCGCCAGGCCATGCTGCTGGCGCGGCTGAATGCCGGGTTGCAGGGGGCTTCACTTTCGGGCGAGGATGCACCCCCACTGATGACCGCCCGTCAGGCGTTGGAGATCGCCACACTGGGCGGCGCGGCGGTGCTGGGGCGAAGCGATATCGGTTCTCTGGAGGCCGGCAAGTGCGCCGATTTCCTGGCGATTGACCTGGACCGGTTGGATTATGCCGGCGGGCTGCATGACCCGGTGGCTGCCGTGTTGTTCTGCGCAGCACAGAAGGTGGACTGGCTGGTGGTGGGCGGACGGGTGATCGTGCGCAAGGGCGAGCTGCTGACGCTGGATGTGCGCCGGCAGGTGGAAAAACACAATGCGGCGGCGACAAGATTGGTAGAAATGTAGAATGACTGTTTCGAAAATAATTTTAGGTGACTGTAAGGAAATATTAAAAACTCTACCGAATGACTCGGTGGATTTAATTTTCACCTCTCCACCTTATGCCGACAGCCGTTCGAATACATATGGCGGTATCCATCCTGATAAATATGTTGAATGGTTTACACCGATCAGCCAAGAATTATTGCGGCGCTTAAAACCTGATGGCACCTTCATTTTGAACATCAAAGAAAAGGTTGTCAATGGTGAAAGACACACCTATGTGATTGATCTCATCTTGAGAATGCGCGAACACGGATGGTTGTGGACGGAAGAATTTATCTGGCATAAGAAAAATTGTTATCCAGGAAAATGGCCAAATCGATTTCGAGATGCATGGGAGCGATTATTACAGTTCAATAAAACCCGAAAATTCAATATGTATCAGGAAGCCGTCATGGTTCCGATGGGTGATTGGGCTGCCAAGCGGTTGAAAAATCTTTCGGAAACTGATAAACGACGGGATAACTCCAAAGTGGGTAGCGGATTTGGGAAAAATGTGTCGAACTGGGTTGGGCGCGAAAAAGTGTACCCCACCAATGTGCTGCACATGGCAACCGAAACGCGGAATCGTTATCACAGTGCTGTTTTTCCCGATTCACTTCCGGAATGGTTCATTAACTTGTTCACAAGACCAGGCGATTGGGTATTGGACCCCTTCATGGGGTCTGGCACGACCAATCGGGTTGCAGAAAGAATGGGCCGCAATTCAATAGGGATAGAAATCATCTCGGAGTTTTATGAGTTGGCAAAAAGTGAAATCAGTCCTCAATTGATGTTGTTTGAAAAAGAGGGTGACTACGATGTCCATCGATCTGAATGAAGTTGCAATTTATGTAAATGAGAACATTGGTGATTTCCATGAGCGGAGATTAAATAGTCTTCGAAAACTCAAGCTAAGCCAAATTCTCAAGAGGAAGAATCCTTACCTTTTCAAGGCGAAAAACATTTCTGATCCACATGATTTGGTAAAAGGGTTGCTCGACGCTCATCTATCTTCACAAGAAGAGGCGATCTTTGGCGAATTTCTGGAAGGTCTGGCGATATTTGTTTGTAATAGAGTTTATGGAGGGGCGAAATCTGCGGCGACAGGCATTGACCTTGAGTTTTCAAAAAACCAGATAATTTATATAGTATCAATTAAGAGTGGGCCGAATTGGGGAAATAGTGGGCAAATTGCAAAAATGATTGACAATTTTCGTAAAGCACAGCGCATATTGAGAACTGGAAATCCCAGAATGAATGTCGTGGCTGTGAATGGTTGCTGTTATGGTCAGGAAGCTCAAATTGAAAAAGCTGAATACTTAAAGTTGTGCGGTCAAGATTTTTGGGAATTCATATCCGGTAATAAAAACCTGTACTTGGAAATTATTGTGCCTTTAGGCTATCGCGCTAAAGAAAGAAATGATGAATTTGATGCTGCATATGGCCAGATAATCGTTCGTTTTAATCGGGAATTCGTTGATCAGTTTTGTGTTAATGATAGGATAGATTGGGAACAATTGGTTCGTTTCAACTCCGAATCGATCCGAATTAAGAGCAGGGAGGTATGACTTTTTCGTCCAGCTCCTTCTTGCGAGATACACACAAGCTGGTGGACTGCGCCATGGGGCGCACGCCGGCCGATATGGTCATCCGCAACGGGCGCTGGGTGTGTGTGCAGACCGGGGAGATCATTCCGCATTCGGACGTGGCCGTGGTGGACGGGCGCATCGCTTTTGTAGGGCCAGACGCCGGGCATACCCTGGGGGCAGGGACGCAGGTCATCGAGGCTGATGACCGCTACATGGTGCCGGGGCTGCTGGATGGGCATGTGCACATTGAATCCGGGATGCTGACCGTGAGTGAGTTTGTGCGCGCCGTGCTGCCGCGCGGCACCACAGGTCTATTTATCGACCCGCATGAGATCGCCAACGTCTTCGGCCTGCGCGGCGTGCGTCTGATGGTGGATGAGGCCAGCGTCCAGCCCATTCATGTCTTCGTTCAGATGCCCTCCTGCGTGCCGTCTGCGCCGGATTTTGAGACGCCGGGCGCTTCGATCGGACCCGCTGAGGTGGCTGAAGCCATGACCTGGCCGGGGATCATCGGTCTGGGTGAGATGATGGATTTCCCGGGCGTGATCAACGCCAATGACAAGGTGCATGCCGAAATTGCGGCTGCGCTTCAGGCAGGCAAGGTGATCGGCGGGCATTATGCAATCCCCGACCTGGGGCTGCTCTTCCATGCCTATGTGGCTGGAGGGCCGCAGGATGATCACGAAGGCACCAGCCGCGAGGATGCGATGGCCCGCGCGCGCCAGGGCATGCGCGTGATGATGCGCTTTGGCTCCGCCTGGCAGGATGTGGGTGAACAAGTGCGCGCGGTGTTGGAGTGCGGTCTGGACCCGCGCCATTTCATCCTGTGTTGTGATGATGTGCACTGTGAGACGTTGGTGAATGAAGGCCACCTGGACCGCGTGTTGCGCCACGCCATGGCCCACGGACTGGAGCCGATGCGCGCCATCCAGATGGCCACGCTGAACACCGCCGAATATTTCGGCGTCAGCCGGGATGTGGGGATGATTGCCCCCGGTCGCTGGGCTGACATCCTGCTCGTCCCGGATTTAAATAAACTGGCGGCTGAGCTGGTGATTGCCCGGGGAAGGTTAGTCGCTCGGGATGGTAAGGTCAGTGTGGAACGGCAGGAGGTGGTGTATCCAGTCTGGGTCTTGGAATCGGTGCATCTGCCACGCCGCCTGCAGGCTGCCGATTTCCGCATCCCGGCTCCCGGCGCTGCGCGGGTGAAAGCGCACGTGATCGGCATCATTGAAAACCAGGCGCCCACCCGCCATGTGTGTCTCGAAGTGCGCGTGCAGGATGGCGAGGTGCGCGCGGATAACGAAGCCGACCTGGCCAAAGTGGCGGTGATTGAGCGCCACCATAACAGCGGGCATGTTCAGATGGGACTGGTGCAGGGCTTCGGCTTCAAGCGGCGCTGCGCGGTAGCCACCAGTTTGGCGCATGATTGCCACCACTTGATCGCAGTGGGAACCGATGAAGGCGACATGGCGTTGGCGGTCAATGCGCTGGCGGATTTGGGCGGAGGACAGGTGGTGGTTCGGGGAGGTGAGGTGATTGGTACGGTTGAGCTGCCCATCGCGGGTTTGATGTCCAGCCAGCCTGCGCGTCAGGTGGCGGAGAAGGCTGCCGGCTTGCTGGCGGCATTCCGGGAATGCGGCTGTATGTTGAACAATCCCAACATGCAGCTCAGCCTGCTGGCTTTGGCGGTGATCCCCGCACTGCGCATCACTGATCGCGGGCTGGTGGATGTGGAACGATTTGATTTCATCCCGCTATTGGAAATAGTCTAATGGAGATGGCGTGATCGCATGAGACAGGCAAAGAATTCACAATCCGAACGCACTTTTCAGCGCTTGCAGAGCCAACTGGAAAGCCTGATCGTATCCACCCCGCCGGGCGAGCGCTTGCCGGCTGAGCCGGACTTGGCCCGGCAGTTGGGTGTTTCGCGGGCAACCTTGCGCGAAGCGATGCGTTCATTTGAGGGTCAGGGGTTAATTCGCCGCAAGCAGGGCATCGGCACCTTCGTGGTGCGGCAGGCGCAGGTCATCGAAAGCGGTCTGGAAGTGTTGGAGAGCATTGAAACGTTGGCAAGCCGCATCCAACTGAGCGTATGCATGGGTGCGCTGCGCGTGGACCAGGTTGACGCCACTGCAGATCAGGCCGCTGTGCTGGGAATCAACCCGGGTGAGGCCCTGTCACGAATTGCGCGGGTGATCCTTGCGCAGGGGCGGCCGGTGGCTTATCTGGTGGATATTCTGCCAGCCGAGTTGGTGTCCGCTCAGGGCCTGGGGCCTGATTTCAGCGGGTCGGTGTTGGATTGGCTGTTGAAGCGCGGGGCGCCGCGGCTGGTCAGCTCGCACGCCGCGCTGCAGGCGGTGGCTGCGCCGCCGGAGATCGCGCGCATGCTGGAGATACAACGAGGGGATGTTCTGTTGATGTTCGCCTCGCAATTGTATGATGAGGTCGGGAAGGTGGTGGACATATCGTATAGCTATTTTCTGCCCGGGTATTTTCGTTTCCACGTCGTGCGGCGCGTGGCAGGCGCATGAGGTTCTGCCGCAATCAAAATCAAATCCTATTTTTCAGTATGGAGGTTTGGAAAATGCGCAGTTTTGCAGGTCGTGACCTCCTTTCGCTCAAAGACTTCGAGCGGCAGGAATTTTTCCGTGTATTTGAGGTGGCCGAGCAGTTGGAGCCAATTGCCCGCAACCGCCGCAACAGTGATTTGCTGGCTGAAAAAACCCTGGTGACCGCCTTCTATCAGCCCAGCACGCGCACCCGCCTGGCCCACGAGGCCGCCATGCACCGCCTGGGCGGGCATGTGACCGGTTTTTCGGATGCCAAGATGACCCGGGCGGGCGACTGGTATCAGGAATCGATCAAAGATACGGTCAAAATGCTGGAGTTCTACGGTGATGTGATCGTCATGCGCCATTTCCAGCAGGGTGCCCCCCACGAAGCGGCCAAATGGTCATCTGTGCCGATCATCAACGGCGGCGACGGCTGGGGCGAGCATCCCACGCAGATTCTCACCGATTTGTACACCGTGCTGCGCGAGAAAGGCACCATTGA
>CAZCBJ010000188.1:0-1834 GCA_964496705.1 uncultured Anaerolineaceae bacterium
ACGACACACTCTCAGCCCAGGTGGCAAACCTGGTGGAAGCTGATTTGCTGGTGTTGCTGACCGACCAGGATGGATTGTATACCGCCGACCCGCGCCAGGACGCCAACGCACGCTTGATCCGTGTCATCCCGGCTGAGCCTTTCAGTGAGGCATTATGGCAGTCCGCGGGAGGCACTTCAACCGGGCTGGGCACGGGTGGGATGACCACCAAGCTGAAAGCCGCCGACCTGGCCCGCCATGCCGGCACAAGGGTGGTCATCGCCCGCGGCAGTGAAGCCAATGTCCTCCTGCGCCTGGCGGAGGACGAAGAGCTCGGCACATGCGTGCTGCCGATGGTGGATAAATTGGAAGGTCGAAAACGCTACATCCTTTCAGGGGAGCGCTCGTCTGGAGAATTTGTGGTGGATGACGGCGCTGCGCGCGCGCTTGCGAGGGGTGGCTCGCTGTTGCCAGCCGGTCTCACCCGCGTCAGCGGCGATTTTGAGCGCGGCGACACCGTCCGCGTGGCGAACACCAACGGCAAGGCAGTCGCGGTCGGTTTGAGCAACTATCCAGCCGATGATGCACGATGGCTGTGCGGCAAGCACTCAGCGGACATCGAGGATGTGCTTGGGTACACTGCCGGCGATGAATTAATCCACCGCAATAATCTGATCCTTCTGTGACGAGGAGGCAATATGACCATCCCGATTGAAACCATCTGCCAACAGGCGAAATCGACTTCACGTGTTGTGGCTCAAACCACCTCGTCTGAGCGGGATGAGGCACTCGAACGCATCGCCGACCAGATTCAACGCGAGAGCGCGCAGATTCTCACCGCCAATCAGACCGACCTCCAACAGGCGCGCACTGCCGGACTGAACGACGCGTTATTGGATCGCCTGACCCTCAACCCGCAGCGCCTGGAAAGCATCCTCGCTGACCTTCGCCACTTGACCCGCCTCCCTGATCCACTGTATGAGGTGTTCGAAGTGCAGATGCTTCCCAATGGGTTGAAGCTGCACAAACAGCGGGTGCCGTTGGGCGTGCTGGCCATCATCTACGAATCGCGACCCAATGTGACCGTGGACGCAGCCGGATTGGCGTTGAAATCCGGTAACAGCGTCATCCTGCGCGGCGGCAGCGAGACCATCCACAGCAACCGCGCGTTGTGCGCCGCCATCCAGCGCGGGTTGACCGGCAGCCGCATTCCCGCCGAAGCGGTACAAATGATTAACCAGACCGACCGCCAACTGGTGCATGACTTATTACAGATGGATGAATACATCAACATGGTCATCCCGCGCGGCGGAGCCGGACTGCATGAATATTGCCGTAAAAACTCGCGCATCCCGGTCATCACCGGCGGGATCGGCATCTGCCATCTCTTCGTGGATCAATCCGCTGACCTGCCCCGCTCGCTTGAGGTGATCTACAACGCCAAGACCCAGCGCCCCACCGTCTGTAACGCGCTGGACACCGTTCTGGTGCATCGCGAAACCGCTGCGCAGTTTCTGCCCATGCTGGCAGAACGCCTGGGCGCTGCCGGGGTGACTTTTCGCGCTGACCCCGAAGCATTTCAGATTCTTGCGCCTCACCTCGGCAAATGGGTTTTCCCAGCCGCTCCGCAGGATTTCGACACCGAGTGGCTGGCGTTAATCCTGGGGATCAGGGTGGTGAGTGGACTCGATGAAGCATTGGCGCACGTCGCGGCTCATTCCACCGCCCACTCGGACGGCATTCTGACCGCAGACGCGGCCAATGCGGCGCGTTTCGTCGCGGCGGTTGATTCAGCAGCCGTTTACGTGAACGCCTCCACCCGCTTCACTGACGGAGGTCAATTCGGCATGGGCGC
>CAZCBJ010000188.1:1844-7892 GCA_964496705.1 uncultured Anaerolineaceae bacterium
GAGGTGGCCATCTCCACCCAACGATTGCACGCCCGCGGCCCGATGGGGCTGCGCGAGCTGACCACCTACAAGTGGGTGATCGAAGGAGATTACCATATCCGCGCATGATTTCCTCAGGCTGCGGTTCCATCTCATGCTAAAATGAATCCATGCCTGACCGTGTCTACCTGGGAGATAATTTGCCGATTCTGCGCGCCATGTCGTCCGAATCAGTAGATTTAATCTATATCGATCCGCCCTTCAATACCGGAAAAACCCAGGCTCGCACCCAGATCAAAACGGAGCAATCTGAAAACGGCGACCGCACCGGCTTTGGCGGACGGCGCTACGAAACGATCAAGATCGGCAGCAAAGCCTACGCTGATCTCTTCGATGATTATCTGGCATTCCTGGAACCACGCCTCCTGGAAGGCCATCGCCTGCTCAAACCCCACGGCAGCTTATACTTTCATATTGATTACCGCGAAGTGCATTATTGCAAGGTGCTGCTGGACGCCATCTTCGGGCGCGAAAGCTTCATCAACGAAATCATCTGGGCGTATGATTTTGGAGGTCGTCCGCGGGATCGGTGGCCGCCCAAACATGACAACATCCTGTGGTATGCCAGAAACCCGCAGCATTACATTTTTAATCTGGAAGCGATTGAGCGCATCCCTTACATGGCGCCGGGTCTGGTTGGTCCGGACAAAGCCGCGCGCGGCAAGCTCCCCACCGATACCTGGTGGCACACCATCGTGCCCACCAACGGCAAGGAAAAGACCGGCTACCCCACCCAGAAGCCGCTTGGCATCCTGCGCCGCATTCTCAGCGCCAGCTCCAATCCCGGCGACCTGGTGTTGGATTTTTTCGCCGGCTCAGGCACCACTGGCGCAGCCTGCCTGGAGTTGGGCCGTCATTTCATCCTGATCGATGATAACCCTCAGGCATTTGAGGTGATGAAGAAGCGCTTTGTCCATCACCCGGAGGTTGAATTTGTCGCTCAAGCCGCCTAACGGCCTCTTCCTGCTCATCTTGCTGTTTGTGCTGCTACCCGCCTGTGTGCGCCAAAAGGTGGACCTGGTGGTTTACGAGACTCAGGTCGCCCAGAAAATTTTCCTCACCCAAACCGCTGCTGTGCCCACCGCCACCATCACCATCCAGCCGACGATTACCCTCACCATCACGCTCTTCCCCACCCTTACTCCCACGCCCATCCCGCGCGGGGTGGTTCTTTCTCAGGTACTCAACCTGCGTGCCGGGCCGAGTATCAAATATCCGGTGATTGGCGGATTAAAAGAGGGTGAACTGGTCAGCGTGCTGGGCAAATCCGGGCAATGCACTTGGCTCAAAGTGAAAACTCAACCCGGTGTGGAAGGCTGGGTCAGCGGTGAGAACACCTTGATCAAGGTGGATACTCCCTGCGCTGCGCTCCCGCGCGGCACCTACCGCCCAGCCAACGGCGAGATCATCATTGATATGCGCTCAGGCAGCGGATCGAGTCAGTTCAAGGTGCTAAACGGCACTCAACAGGATGGACTGGTGGTGATGGCGCGTGAGACTGGCGCGGCTGTGCTGGCCTTCTATGTGCAAAGCCAGCAGGAATTCAACATCAACGCCGTTCCGGACGGCAGCTACCAGATATTCTTCATGTTGGGCAGCGAGTGGGATGGTGAGGCGAAAACCTTTAGGCAATTGCAGGAAATCAAAAAGATGGACATGCCCCTGGAGTTCAAAACCACGTCCACCTCCTTCGCTGTCTGGACGATAAGCCTGAACCCCGTGCCGGAAGGCAGCGGCTCAGCCAGCGAAGTACCCTTTGAGCAATTTCCCATTTTACCCTGATGCGGAGGATGCGCATGACCAGTCCGTACCCGATACTTGAATTTGACCCTGACCCCGATGCAATCATTCGCCCGTCCCTGAATCCCCTCAGCGAACCAGCTCCCAAAAAAGCAGTGTTTTGCTTTTTCCAGGAGGTGCTCAAACGGCTGGTTGAGGAGGGCAAGTTGCGCAAAGTCGGGTCAGCCGGTTCAGAGATCGGCCTTAATCCCATCTATCTGATGGAGCATGACGGACAGACCCTGCTCGTTTACCATCCGGGGGTAGGATCAGCCCTGGCAGGTGGGTTGATGGATGAAATCATTTCGCTGGGTGTGAGCCAATTCATCATCTGCGGAGGCTGCGGCGCGTTGGTCAAAGAGATTGTCGCCGGGCATGTGGTGGTGGTAAATCAGGCAGTGCGCGATGAAGGCACCTCCTATCATTATGCCCCACCGGGGCGCGAGATCGGCGCCAGCCCACGGGCAGTGCGCGCGCTGGAAGATACGCTGCAAACCCGCCGGGTGCCCTATATTATTGGCAAGAGCTGGACCACTGACGGTTTTTACCGCGAGACGGCAGCCAAACGCGAACAGCGCATTGCCGAGGGTTGCTGTGTGGTCGAAATGGAGGCTTCAGCCTTCTTCGCCGTGGCGCAATTTCGCCAGGTGGAGGCAGGCCTGATCGTTTACGCTGGCGACCTGGTGGTTCCAGAAGGCTGGGACCACCGCGATTGGCAAAAACGCGAAAACGACCGGAGCGCATTGTTCTGGCTGGCGGTGGAGGCTTGCTGCCGCCTGTGAACGGGATTCAACCGCCGGCGTACAACTGGCGGTGAATAACGCTGAGCTCGCGCACCTGCTCGGCGGCGTGATATGACGAGCGCACCAGCGGGGCGGATTCGACCCACTGAAAGCCGATGCCCAAACCGAATTCCTTCAACTCGGCGAATTCCTCAGGTGTGTAGTAGCGTGAGATAGGCAAATGGCGGCGGCTGGGCTGCAGGTACTGTCCGATGGTGAGAATATCCACCCCCCAACTGCGCAGGTCGCCCATTGTCTCTTTAACCTCGTCCAATTCCTCGCCGAGACCAACCATGATACCGGATTTGGTCAGCACCTCGCTGTCGAGCAGCCTGGCGTTGGTCAGCGTGGCGCGCGCCCAGGCATATTTATCCTGGGGTTGGACGGTTCTAAACAAACGCGGGACAGTTTCCACGTTGTGGTTGAGGATTTCGGGGCGGGCATCCATGACGATCTGTAAAGCCTCGAGGCTGCCTTTGAAATCCGGGATGAGCACCTCGACTGAGCAACCCGGGTGGATCTCACGGATGCGCCGGATGACCATGGCGAATATTGGCGCGCCGCCGTCCTTGCGCTCATCCCGATTGACGCTGGTGATGACCACATGGCGCAGCTCCATCGCCTTGACCGCCTGTGCCACCCGTTCAGGCTCTTCCCAGTCCAGCTCCACCGGTTTACCGCGTTTGACATCGCAGAAACCGCATGAGCGCGTGCAAATATTGCCCAGCATGAGGAAAGTGGCGGTGCCGCTGCCCCAACATTCGCCCATGTTCGGGCAGCCAGCCTCTTCGCAAACCGTGTGCAGCGCCTTGCGGCGCATCAGCGCCTGCAGCCATTCATAGGTGTCGCCGGACGGCGCGCGCACGCGGATCCACGAAGGACGTCTCAGCGGGGTGGTATTGATCTGTTCGGGATTGACCCGATCGCGGGTGGGTTGGGTGGGCATGTTTCTCCGTGGGCAAATTATAACCGTTTGACGCATGGGATTCCAGTACCGGCGTGATATACTTTTTAGCGGAGGACATGTGCTGTACCTGATCGCCACCCCCATTGGAAACCTGGGCGACATGACCCTGCGCGCCATCGAAACGCTGCGCAGCGTGGACCTTGTGCTGAGTGAGGACACGCGCAAAACCGGGCTGCTGCTCAAGCATTTTGAGATCAAGAAACCGCAGCTCTCTTTCCACGAATACAACGAAGAGCGCGTGCTGCCAAAGGTGCTGGATTTGCTCGCGCAGGGCAAATCCGTCGCGCTGGTCAGCAATGCCGGCAGCCCCGCCGTTTCCGATCCGGGCTTTGTGCTGGTGCGCAGCGTGCTGCAGGCTGGTCATCCCCTCACCGCCATCCCCGGTCCCACCGCCTTGATCACCGCCTTGGTGTTGTCGGGACTGCCGGTTCACAGCTTCACCTTTCGCGGTTTTCCGCCGCGCAAACCCGGCCCGCGCCAGCGCTTTCTACAGGTGGATGCCCTTTCGCCACACACGTTGATATTTTATGAAAGCCCCTACCGCCTCGCCGCCTTTTTGAAGGACGCACTGGCGGTGTACGGCAACCGCCAGGCAGCCATCGCCAACGACCTGACCAAAATGTTCGAGAGCGTCTACCGTGGAACGCTGGAGGAATGCCTGGCGTATGCCGAAAAGGAGAACCTGAGGGGCGAATACACCGTGGTGATCGCCGGTTGGCAGCAATAACCCATGCACCGCTTCTTCCTGCCCCCCACAGCCATCCATCAAACCAGCGTATCATTTCCCGCCGAGACCGCCCGCCAGATTCGCCAGGTCTTGCGCCTGGAAGCCGGTGCGCAGGTGACGGTGCTGGATGGGCTGGGCTGGGAATATGCTGTGCAGTTAAACCGCGTGGATCGGGAGGGCGTGGAAGGTTCAATCCTTGACCGCCAGGCATCATCCGGCGAGCCAGGCATTCTGCTCAACCTGTGTGTCAGCCTGTCGCAGCGTGAGAAATTCGAATGGGTGCTGCAAAAATGCACCGAGGTGGGCGCCGGGCGCTTCACCCCGGTCATCTCGCGCCGCAGCCTGATCCAGGATGGCGAGGATGCCAGTCACAAGTTGCCGCGTTGGCAGAAGATCGTCCAGGAAGCCGCCGAGCAATCCGGTCGGGGGCGCATCCCCGCGCTGGCTTCGCCCTGCACTTTTCGGCAGGTATTGGCAGAAATCCAAGCCAGCCACACGCCGGGCTTGATTCTTTGGGAACGCGAATCGCAACGCAGCCTGGCACAGGCGCTCAAGATGCTGATTTCGATGCACGGCGGTATCCCCCCGTCAGAGTTGGCCGTGTTCATCGGCCCTGAGGGCGGCTACGAGGAAGAAGAAATCCGCACGGCTCAGTCAGCCGGACTGCTGTGCGCCTCGCTGGGGCCGCGCATCTTGCGCATGGAAACGGCTGCCGTGGTCAGCGTTGCGCTTGTTTTGCATGGTTTAGGCGAGTAGAATCCGCATTAGTCCTGTTCGACCGGGGGAATGGTCGGGCCGTAATCCAACACCTCTCGCACCTGCGAGTTGGCCATCGGTGGGCCAATGATGCCCTGATCTTCCATCGCATCCACCAGGCGAGCAGCGCGGGTATAGCCGATGCGGAACTTGCGCTGCAGCATGGTGATGGAGGCGCGGCCTTCCCGACGCACCAGATCAACCGCCTCGGGAAGCAGCGGGTCGCCCTCCTCAATGGTCCCTTTGGGCGTGTTGGCCAGCGCCTCGAACAGCGGCGTCTGGCGCAGGGGCACGCCGTTGGGTATGGCATCCACCGGGGTCTGGTTGGTCGCAGGCGGCCTGTCGCCCATCGCCGAGGTTTGGGCGCGCCAAAAATCCACCAGCCGTTCGATTTCAAATTCTGATACATGAGCGCCCTGTAAGCGCACCGGCGCCGATGCATCGGGCGCCTGGAAGAGCATATCGCCGCGTCCCAACAGGCGCTCAGCGCCGGGCTGGTCGAGGATCACCTGGCTGTCCACCCGCTGCGCAACCATGAAAGCAATGCGCGCCGGGAAATTGGCCTTGATCAAACCGGTGACCACGTTGACCGATGGGCGCTGGGTGGCCAGGATCAGGTGGATGCCGGTTGCGCGCGCCAGTTGCGCCAGACGGGTGATGTTGCGCTCGGTTTCATCCGGCGCCTGCAGCATCAGGTCGGCCAGCTCATCCACGATCATCACAATCGAAGGCAGCCGCTCCAACGGGAATTTTTGATTGTATTCCAAGATGTTGCGCACCCCCACCCTGGAGAAGCGTTCAAACCGCCCATCCATCTCGCGCAGCATCCACTGCAGCGCACCGATCACCCGCTCAGGCTCCACGACCACCGGCGCCAGCAGATGAGGCAGGCCGTTGTAATGGGTCAGCTCGACACGTTTGGGATCCACCAGAACCAGCCGCAGGTCGTCCGGCGTGTTGTTCATCAGCAGCGAACACAGGATGGCGTTAACACACAC
>CAZCBJ010000189.1:0-7878 GCA_964496705.1 uncultured Anaerolineaceae bacterium
TCAAATACCGCTGTTGTTTCGCCTTCCCGCGCCAATTTGAGCAACTCATCAATGGTTTGATAGAGTTGCTCCTGAGTCAGGTTTTCGCTGCAGTCGAGGCGCACAATATCAGGATGCAAGGTTCTTGAAAACCTTGAATCCTGATCCCAGAGATCCTCGCTTAATTTCTCGCCTGGGCGTATCCCGGTGAAAACGATGTCGATGTCTTTGCCCGGCTCAAGCCCTGAGAGGCGGATCAGGTCTTCAGCAAGGTCGAGAATACGAATCTGCTGCCCCATGTTTAGCACAAATGTTTCACCGCCTTCACCCATACTGGCGGCCTGTAAAACCAGATAGACTGCTTCGGGGATGGTCATGAAGTAGCGTTTCATATCCGGGTGGGTCACGGTTACAGGTCCACCGCGAGCGATTTGGCGCTTGAACAAAGGCACCACACTGCCCCGGCTGCCCAAGACGTTGCCAAATCGAACGACACAAAATGCGCGACTAGTTCGCGATGCGGCATTTAATACAATCATCTCGGCGATGCGCTTGGTGGCTCCCATGACATTGGCAGGGCGTATGGCTTTGTCCGTCGAGATCAAAACCAGACGATCTACCTGGCACACAATGGCTGCATTGACCACATTTTGGGTTCCCAGAATGTTGTTGGTGATGGCATCCTCAACATTTAGTTCCATGAGCGGAACATGTTTGTGGGCAGCGGCATGGAAAATTACTTGTGGTTTGTAATGGTCGAAGACGGCGTGTATGCGCTCATATTCACGCACATCAGCAATGATGGGTCGGATAATTAAAGTGGGAAAACTCTCCTGAAGTTCCAGCAGGGTTTCAAAGATGCTGTTCTCGCCGTGTCCCAGAATGATAAGTTCGGCTGGCCCCCAGCGGGAGATCTGGCGGCATAACTCACGACCGATCGACCCACCCGCGCCGGTGACAAGAATGGTCTTTCCGGTGAATGTAGAACCGATTCGCTCATCTTCAACACGCACCGGTTCGCGCCGAAGCAAGTCAGCGATATCCACATCCCTCAGGCGACTAACGCTAACTTTTCCGCCCAGCATTTCGAAGATGCCCGGCATGGTTCGAAAAGGAATGCCTTTCAATCGGCAGATGTCGGCGACCAACCTCACCACACTTCCAGGCGCGGCCGGGATCGCGATGATCACCTCGTCGATCTGCAATCGGTCAAGAATCTGTGCCAGGTCGCTTAACGTTCCCACCACCGGGACACCATAAATCTGTTGACGCTGCTTGGCTGAATTGTCATCCAAAAACCCAACAGGCAATAGATTCAGTTGCGGGTTTTTCTGCATTTCGCGGACGACCAAAGCGCCAGCATCGCCCGCCCCGGCGATTAAAACTTTTCTTTGTTTGAACTTCCCCGCGCGCCCATTTTGCGATAGGGTTTCGACCAATAACCGGAAGGTGAAGCGCAATCCTCCCACCAGAAGGATGGATGCCAGCCAATCAATTATCAATACCGACCGGGGGAAACCGGTGAACGCGCCGAGGTTAAAAAGGGTGACCATCAATAATGAGACAATGATGGAAGCCGTAGATACCGCTGCGACAATCAATTTTAATTCTTGTGTGCTAGCGTAGACCCACATTCTACGGTAGAGCCCAAAATAGTAATACACCACCGGCTTGACGATGAGCGCAATACCGATCATAAAATAGGCTGAAGGCAGATAGAACCGGAATGCTGCGCCCAATTCCAGCCTCAAAACATAACTGCCGATCACCGCGATCACCGTGAATAATAAATCACCGATGAACACATATCGATTTCGAATGGCAGGTTTCACTTTCATTTCGTCATTGACCTCTGAGACCGGCTACCTGACTGAAGGTTCGCAATAAGATGATGATGTCCAGCAGCAGGTTGCGGTGTTTGATATAGTACAAATCATATTCTAATTTTATGGTGGTGTCCTCCACCGTGGCGGCATAACCAAAGTTGATTTGCGCCCAACCGGTGATGCCCGGCTTTGCCAGAAGGCGCGCGCGATAAAACGGAACGTTATTTTGTAATTCTTCGACCAACTCACGGCGCTCCGCCCGTGGTCCGACCAGACTCATATCGCCGCGCAGAACGTTAATGAATTGAGGCCATTCATCCAGGTGGCTTTTGCGTAGAATTGAACCGACGCGGGTCACACGGTTATCGTTCTGCGTGGCAGGGCGCGCGACTCCATCTTTTTCGGCATCCCTGTGCATGGTGCGGAATTTGGTGATTTTGTATTCGCGTCCGTTTTTACCCAGGCGAATTTGTGAATATAAGACAGGCCGCCCGGTATCTAACAGGATTGCAACCGATACGACCGGAAAAATGACCACGAAAAAGGCCAAGCCAACCAATGCGCCGGCGATATCAATCAGCCGTTTGGAAATTTCGTAGAACCCACCGGCACGGGCATGATCAACAAAAGAGCGCACTAGCCAATCCGATTGGAGCAAGAGGATTGGAACCCTCCCCAGCAATTCTTCATAGACAATTGGCATAGTGGTGATTTCAATCCCCTGTTCAGCAGCTTTCTGCAATGCCTGGAACATCTCCGGGCTCATCGTTCCGCTGATGGCAAAGACCAGGTCACTGATGTGTTCACGCTGGATGAGTTCTGGCAACTGTGAACAGTCACCGAGTATTGGGTAGGATTCGATTTGTGTGTTCGACTTGGTCAGATCATCATCGATAAAACCCACCAGGAAAAACGGCTTTGGATTAATTTGACCAATCACCCGCGCCAAGGTGGAACCTGCACGGCCAGCACCCACGATCAAGACGCGTCGCATGAAAACCGGGGCGGTGAAAATGTGGATGTAGATGATGCGCCAAATCAAAGTCGCCGCGGATGAGGCGATAATAAACGCTGCTACACCACGCCTGGGTAATGAATTTGGCTCGGATGTGAAATATGCGATCAAATACAGTCCGATGCTGATCGCGGCGGCGACGGCAATTCCACGCAGAGTATCGGATGTCCGACTGGCTCTGCGGATGTCATAGAGATCGACCAGCAGTGCGATCCAAATCAAAGGCAGCAGGTAAAACCATACCTGGGGTCGGGTGCGTAAAAATTCCAGGGAAAATTCTAACCAATCGCGCTGAGCCCAAAAATATAGTGCTACCAGTAAGGCTATAATGGTCACCAACAGGTCGCCAGTGATTAAAATCATGCGCCGTTCGCCGTTATTCAACCGCCAGAATACAGGTTTGGTTGTATTCACGGTGTTGCTCATGCTTCTCGTTTTCTCTTGCATGTAAAAAGGCTCCATAAGAACCCTGATCCCCAGGAGATGTGCATGACGGCAATCGCCAATGGCATCCCCAGTATGGAGGGTATTTCTTTTCGGCGGAGAGCCGTCGGAAGGGCGCCGATGAGGATCGTGGAGAAATAAGCAGCGAAGAGCAACAGAAATACCAAACGCGCCAGCTCCCAGAAGATAGCCAAAACAGCCAGGGTTAGCAGGCACAGCACGAATAATGGCGGCAACAATTGCCTCAAGCGAATGGTCCTGGCATACCTTTGCAGCATACGTAATTTCCAGAATCCATACCGCCAATACTGCTTCGCCAGAGCTTGCAGGCTGGAACGAGCGTAGTATTTAGACCTGATCCGAGGGTCAAGCCAGACTTTTCCGCCGCGTTGCCGGATGCGAGCGTTCAACTCGTAATCCTCATTTGCCAGGAGAGTTTCGTCATAACCGCCCAGCTCGTTCAATAACTTCCTTCGAAAGCAACCAAAGGGAACAGTATCCACTTCGGCTGCGCTGTCGGCATATCGGTAAAGTGCATCGCCGACACCCAGCGGGTGCGCAGCCGCAGCAGAGATGGCGCGGGCGATCCATCCATCGCCGCCGGGCTCTATCTCCCAAATGCCGCCAACATTATCTCCTTTACCGCTTTCCAAAGTTCGAACGCACCACTCAATATAATCCGGATGTGGCTTAGAATGTCCATCGAGGCGGATGACGATCTCACCTCTGGCTTGTGACAGAGCCAGATTCAATCCTGCGGGGATGATCCTTTTCGGGTTATCCACCAGTGTAATTTTCAACTCCGGGTGAGCGCTTTGAAACGAGACAATCTCCTTGCGCGTGAGATCTGAAGAAAATCCATCCGCGATGATCACTTCAAGCTGGTCTCGTGGGTGGGTTTGGTTATAGATAGCCTCGAGCAAAGAACTGATCCTCTTTTCCTCATTGTAGCATGGGATGATCACGGACACATAGGTCATCACGTATCCTGAGATTAATACACTTTTAGAGGATCAGAGAAATGCGTGGTTGTCGTGAAAACCCGTTGATTGAACGGAGTGACTCTCATTTTTCGATTTAGCTGCCGCAGCAGGTCTCTTTATCGCAATCCTTGCAGGGCACAACTGCAATGGTTTCGATCTCGATCGCAGCACCGCGGGGCAATGCAGCCACCTGAAAGGCTGAACGCGCAGGTGGGTTTTGAGAGAAAAATTCGCCATAGACTACATTCATGCGCGAAAAATCGTTGATGTCGCTCAAGAAAACCGTAGCTTTAACCACATTTTCCAACGAGGTTCCTGCTGCTTCTAAAATTGCTTTGACATTCAATAAAACCTGGCGAGTCTCGGCTTCAATCGATCCACTCACCAAATTTCCGTTTGTGGGATCTAATGCAATTTGACCAGCGGTGAACAATAGATGGCCGGTCTTCACACCGATGGAATAAGGTCCAATGGCCTTTGGTCCATCCTGGGTGGTGATTATTTCTTTTTTACAGCAACAAGTCATTTGTTTTTTCCTTTCTTCGTTGTAACATAATGCTGATTATAAAACATTTTTTTTGTTGCTCATTCCCCAATAAACGAACCTTCCCAGTGAAATTGTTCAGAAATGCACTATCCAGAATCCAAAAAAATGGGAGATGGTATAATACTTCCCGCATTTCACAAAGGATTGATTAATGCTTGAGAAACTGGCTGTTATCGAAGAACGATACGAAGAAATTAACCGATTATTAGAGGAAAACGCCACAGATTATCTGAAGGTGGCCGAATTGGCAAAGGAGCGCGCAGAGTTAGATCCAATAGTGACCAAGGCGCGCAATTACCGGCAGGTGATGAAAAGGATCGGAGAAGCAAACTCGCTGCTTGAGGCTGGGGATGTTGAATTGAGCGAGCTGGCCAGACTGGACCTGGAAGAATTGCAGCCTCAGGTTGAGAAAATGCAGAACGAGTTAAAGCTGCTCTTAATTCCCAAGGACCCGCGCGATGACCGCAGCGTAATTGTAGAGATTCGCGCTGGAACTGGGGGTGAAGAGGCTGCCCTCTTTGTCGCAGATTTATTCCGTTTATACAGTTATTATGCCGAACACCGCGGCTGGTCGATTGAAATGTTCTCCTCAAATGAAACCGGTATCGGAGGCTTGAAGGAGATCATCTTTACAGTCAAAGGGCGGGGAGCATATTCACGGTTGAAATATGAATCCGGGGTGCACCGTGTGCAACGCATCCCCACGACGGAAGCACAGGGGCGTATTCACACCTCCACAGTGACGGTGGCGGTGTTGGCTGAGGTCGAAGATGTGGATATACAGATTCCCGAATCAGATATCCGTATGGATATTTATCGCTCGGCGGGCGCTGGGGGGCAGAATGTGCAAAAGAATGCTACGGCAGTACGCATCACGCACATCCCCACTGGTATTGTGGTGGCCTGTCAGGATGAGCGTTCTCAATTGCAAAATCGCCTGCGGGCGATGAGTGTTCTTCGCGCCCGATTGTATGAGATGGAAGAAGAGAGACGCCAGGCGGAGCAGGATGCGGCCAGGCGGTCGCAAGTTGGCACGGGTGAACGGGCCGAAAAAATTCGCACGTACAATTATCCCCAATCGCGCGTGACCGACCATCGGATTAATATGTCAATTTTCAATCTGCCCGCGGTGATGGAAGGCGAGTTGGACGCCTTTATTGATGAATTGGCTCAGAGGGATGAGACAGAACGGTTGTCCAGTGGCGGCGACGACGAAGAAGATTGATATCCGGCAGCAACTGGCGATAGGAGTCAGGGAACTATCTTTTTGCGAACACCCTGGATTGGAAGCCGAATTGTTGTTGGCTAAAATTCTAGGAAAATCCAGAGCCTGGATGCTTGCGCATCGGGATGGTTTTATCAATGCAGAGCAGCAGATAGCTTTTCAGGCATTATTATCCAGGCGGCTGGCTGGCGAACCTTTACCCTATCTTCTTGGCACATGGGAATTTTTTGGTTTAGCGTTTATTGTCACAGCAGATGTTTTAATCCCCCGTCCCGAAACTGAACTATTGGTGGAAATTGGGATTCAATGGCTGGTTGATCATCCGGACCGCAAAAATATACTGGATGTCGGTACTGGTTCAGGGTGTATTGCCATCAGTTTGGCCAGCCGAATAGATGATCTCAGTGTTTTGATGGAAGATATCTCCTGGGGTGCGCTTCAGGTTGCGCGGCTAAACGTTCAACGTCTGATGCCCGGTCAAAAGGTTTTTTTTATTCAGGGTTCGCTTCTGCAGCCATTCGGCGGAAAAGTTGACCTGTTGTGCGCGAATTTACCTTACATCCCCAGCGTAGAATTGGAGGCGCTTGCCGTTGCGCGCTGCGAGCCCAGATTGGCTCTGGATGGTGGGGAAGGAGGTCTTGAGCTGATCAGACTTTTTCTGCAGGCTGCACCTGCCTGTATTGCACCGGGAGGATTGATACTCATGGAAATTGAGGAGCGGCAGGGAGAAGATGTACAGCTTTTCGCCCGGAGGATTTTTCCTAATGCTGAAATCAAGGTCAATCGGGATTTGACGGGTAAGGACAGGGTATTATCAATCCAGCAGGTGTAGAGATGAGCGATACCGTGATCTGCATTGATGATCCAGATGCTATCCTATTAGCGCTCGAGGTTTTACACAGGGGGGGGATCATTGCTTTTCCAACCGACACTGTTTATGGTCTGGCTGCCAACGCGTTTGATGCAAAAGCGATCAGCCGCCTGTTTGAAGCCAAAGGCCGCGATTTCAACCGGGCAATAGCCGTGCTGATTGGCGACCTCAGCAAGTTGACTTTGGTGACAGAAAGTTTACCTCCCAGTGCAGAAAACCTGGCTCGAAAATTTTGGCCTGGAGCGCTGACTCTGGTTGTCAAGCGACACGCGGAACTCCCTGATCTACTCTCACCTAAACCGACGATCGGGATTCGCATTCCAGATCACATCTTCGCTGTAGATCTGTTGCGCCAGTCCGGTCCTCTGGCCTCTACCTCCGCTAATCGTTCGGGTGATGCCAATCCACTCACCGCACAAGATGTGATGGACCAATTGGGTGGGAAGGTGGATTTGATCCTTAATGGAGGCCGAGTGAAGGGCGGTATTCCGTCCACCGTGGTGGATTGCACGCTGCCGAATCTGCCCATTTTACGCCAGGGTGCCATTGATGCAGACGTAATCCAAAATGCGTTGAAGGAAGCTGACGGGCAAAACGATTCATATTTGGATTAGAAAAAAGACTAATCTAATCCTAATATACTATTCATAAAATTTTTAATCGGCCCTGGTATAAATAGTTCAATCATATTCTCCTCTGAAAAAATTCATGCCAGTGGCAGCTGGCATGAATTTTTTTATGTAGAAAATGTCGTACTAACGTTTCTTAATGACCAAAGCGATTAATATTCCGAGGATGGGAATGAATAACCCCGGACAACCGGATGATTTTTCTGTGTCTTCAGGTTCGGGATTCTTAGAGGTTGCCTCGCGGGTTGGATTAACGACTGGCGATTTTTCGGCATGGAGGGTGGGTGTGGGGCTTGTCTGCACCTTTTGCGGCAGGTCAACAGGGCCAGTCTGCTGATCGGAGGGGACGATCTCGTATG
>CAZCBJ010000190.1:0-7787 GCA_964496705.1 uncultured Anaerolineaceae bacterium
GGGCGCGCTGGTGGCTCGTTTGCGGCCGCTGGCTGCCTGGGCGGGGCTGATCGCGCTTCAGGGGGGGCTGCTGCTGGTGCTGCGTATGCGGGCGAAAGGTGTTTCAGCGGGTGAAAAAACTTTCAATCGATCCGCGCTGCGCACTGGTCTGGCGTTTTTTCTGGGGCTGCTGGCGCTGTGGTTGTTGATTGCGGTCAGCGGATGGGGACTGCGCTCAGACCCGATCAGTTGGAATCAACCCGGTATACCGGTGCTGGGTATTCAGGTGCTGGCTGCCGCGTTGGCTGCGGGCGGAATGGCTCTGTGCAGGCCGTGGATTGAAAAATCGGGTCGCGTCCGCTGGCTGGATGCGGGTCTGTTCGTTGGCATCTGGATGCTCGCGGGGCTGTTTTGGAATCTGACGCCTGATCCCGGCAGCTTTTTCAGTCCGGGGCCTTATGCGCCTGACTACCAGCGCTATCCATTTTCCGATTCGGCGCGCTATGACATCGCGGCCCAGACCGTTTTTATCAATAAAGGCTTGAACGCCTGGAACCATGTGGATAAACCGCTGTACTCATTGTTGCTGGTCGGTCTGCATCTGGTGAGCGGGCAAAATTTTAACCTGCTGACCGCCTTGCAGTCCGGGCTGCTGGCCGCTTTTCCGGCGGTGATTTATCTGCTCGGGCGCGCTTTGGGTAGCCGACCGGGAGGGGTGGCGGCTGCATTCCTGGTCCTCTTTCAACAAGCAAATGCCATCGCCGCAGCCCAGACGCTGCTCTCGGCCAACCCGAAGTTGCTGCTCAGCGAGGTCCTGGCAGCGCTGATGCTGGCCCTGTTCAGCCTGTTTCTGATGCGTTGGCTGGAGCAACCGCACGTGAACCGCCGCTTCGGCTGGGCGGCGGGCGGAACGCTGGGTCTGGCGACGCTGGTGCGCCATAATGTGTGGCTGGTTTTACCTGCGGCGGTCTTTCTGGCGTTGGTCGTGTATCTGGCGCTTCCGCGCGGCAGCCAGGGCAAATGCCTGAAATCCTGGCTGACTGCGGGCGCAGGTTTTGCGCTGGTTTTTGCTCTAGCCGTGGCACCCTGGATGGGGCGCAGCCTGGCGCAAAATGGCACGCCGTTTTATTTCCTCATCCCCCTTCAGGGTTCTGTTCTGCCAAACCGCTATGGTACCGTGCGCCCGACGCCCACACCGGGGCTGGCGCAGCCCACCCCTGCAGCGCAGTCTGGAACCGGGGTGGTCGCAACCATTCAGCCGGCTGAGGTGAAGGGTGAGAACAGAGCGCTCAGCCGGCGACTGCAGCGTCTGGAGAACATCCTCACTTTCACCGCGAAGCATTTCATGCACCAGGTGGCAATTGCTCCGTTGATCCTGCCGCTGCAAATCCAAAACGACACGTTGATTCAGACCATCCGCAATCCGCAGGCGGTGTGGAGCAGCACTTGGGAAGGGCAGCTCAAAGCGGAGCAGGTCGCTTTTTTAGGAGTTAACCTGGCGCTCCTGGGACTGGGATTGGGACTGGCCTGGCGGCGTGCCCGCTGGGCGGGGTTGGCTGCGCTGTTGGTGGGTTTGAGTTACTTTCTCTCCAATGCGCTGAGCCGCACTTCCGGCGGACGCTATCTGGTTCCGGTGGATTGGACGGTGCTCTTGTTCTTCGGGTTGGGGCTGGCGCAGCTTGCGGGATGGATGCTGAAATGGCTCAGCCTAGATGCCCATCCTTGCGAGCCGCTGGATACGTCGCAGGCGATTGGCGCGAAACCGCCGCGCTATTGGTTGATTGCGCTGATTTTCCTGGGGATAGGCGCTCTGCTTCCGCTCAGCGAGGTGGGTCGTCCGCAGTTGTTTCCCCGATTGAAGGATAACCTGACTTATCTGCAGCGCTTTGTGAAGAGCGAACATTTGCAGGCCGCGGGGTTGAGCCTGGAGGAATTGCAGGAATTTGCTCAACAGCCCGGTGCGGTGATCTACCCGGGACGCATTCTCTATCCCCGATTCTATGAAATTGAGCGCGGGGAGCCGGACAAATACTCATACTACGCTGCCCTGCCCTACCCGCGCCTGGTGTTCACCATGATCGGGCCGCGCGAGCGGGGGGTGATTCTACCCATGCCCAGGCCGCCTGAAATGTTCTTGCAGGGCGCAGACGTGATTGCCCTGGGCTGCGAGCCAAAAAAATACGCTGTGATGAGCAGCCTGATGGTGATCACGTTGGATGAGCCCATCCAGGTGCTTTGGCGGCAACCGGCTGCCCCGTTGGCGTGCCCTGTGCCGGATCCGGTTTGTGACGACAACCGGCAGTGCCGGTAGGCGGTCCGTCAGGCGGTTTTATCGGGATAATCGCACAGGTCAATCAGCGGGCAGTTCGGGCAAAGCGGTTTGCGCGCCTGGCAGATTTCGCGCCCGAGACGGATCAAGTTCAGGTGAGCCGGACCGTAGGTGGAAGGCTCGAACAGAGCGGCAAGGTGGTCATGCGCCTGGTCGGCGGTCATCTGCGGCGGGCGCAAGCCGATCCTGCCGGAGACGCGATAGATATGCGTATCCACCGGGAAGGCAGGCATGCCCAGCGAAAACACCAGCACGATCGCGGCGGTTTTGCGCCCCACACCCTTGAAGCGCATCAACCAGGCGTGCGCCTGCTCAGGCGGCAAATCGCGCAGGAAGCTGATGTCCAGCGAGCCGACCTCGGCGGTGATTTGGCGCAGGATCTGCTGAATGCGCGCGCCTTTCTGGTTGGCCAGACCGGCGCTGCGCACCGCGGCGATCACCTCCGCGACGGGTGCGTCGCGCACCGCCTCCCAGGTGGGAAAGCGCGCGCGAAGGCGCTGATAGGCGGCGTCGCGGTTGCGGTCGTTGGTATTTTGCGAGAGGATGGTCGAGACCATCTCGGCCAGCGGATCCAGCGGCTCGCCCCACTGCGGCAAACCAAATGCGCCGTCCAGGCGCTGCAAAACCGAGCGGGCGCGGGCAATCAATCGCGGCTCGATGGCAGGTTCAGTTCGAAGCACGGTCGCATCTCGCCCACGGTGAATTTCCGCCAGTTCAACACCGGCCGGGAGGTAAATTTTGCCAGTTCAACAATTTGAGCATCGCTCAGTGCGCCCAGACGGCGCAGCACTTCCACCGCCACCAGGCTGCGGGCGCGGCCGGTCGCATCCCCGTCGGATATCTTGATAGCGATGCCCATCGCCGGGCTGTCTGGCCGGATGGCGCCGGGGAGCAGCCCGATGCTTTGAAAACCTTCGGCGCCGCCTTTGCAGACGATTTTCCCCCCGCCCACCTGCATTAAAACGGTGTCAAAATCGCCGGGTCCGGCGATCATCACCGGATGGGCGCTCATGGCGTGGGTGATCTTGCGGCAAGCCTGCGCGCGGGCAGGTTCCAAAGTGGACGGGTCGCACAGCCTGGCGTATCCCAGTGCGGCATGGTAAAGCGGGACGGCGAACACCGGGGCTGAACAGCCGTCGATGCCCAGCTCAATCTTGTTAATCGGAAAATCGGTCATCTCGGCGAAGGCCTGCAGAATGATCTTCTGCAGCGGATGGGTGAAATCAATGTAATCTTCACTGGGCAGATGACGCAGCAGGGCGTGCGCCAGCATGCCGGTGTGCTTGCCGGAGCAATTATGGCGGATGGGAGAGGGTTCCTCGCCGCGCAGGAGCATGGCCTTGCCGGTCGGACCGCCGATGGGGTGGGTGCCGCACAGCAATTGTTCTTCGCGCAAACCGACTTTCTGGTGAATGCTGCGGATCACCGCAGCGTGTTCATCGGTGCCGTCATGCGAGGCGCACAGGATGGCCACTTCCTGATCGGTGAGACCGTAGATCTCCGCGCCGCCCGCCTCGATGAACGGCAGAGCCTGGAAGGGTTTGGCTGAGGAACGCAGGTAGGTGACCAGCATCGGGTCGCCGGCTGAGGCCAACAGCCCGCCGCGGGCCTCCACCACAGCCAGCGCGCCAAAGTGGATGCACTCTACCATGGCGCCGCGGGTCACCTCGACCAGCGGCTGGTAACCAAAATTATCCATGGAACTCAATCTTCTGTGTATTCGTTGGCGCCGGGAAGGAATTGGCGGGTGAAATATTGTTGCAAGCCCCAGCGCAGACGTTGGGTGTATTGCTCGCGCCGCTCAGCCGGCAGCGACTTGATGATGGCCAACAGATCAGGGATCAAATTTTCGATCTCGGCCGATAAAGCCCGGTGGGAAGTGAGCGTTTGAAGGCTTTTCTGAATGGCTTCCAGATAGGCGATCTGCCAGCGCACCTGCTCATGGGTCACCACTCCCCCGCGTCCGCTGATGAGAATGTATCCGTGATATTCCGGACACGAAAGCAGGCTGAGTGTGTTCAACCAGGCGGAGATTTCAGCAGTTGCGAGGAAGGGCGGCTGATTGGGCATAATGGTGTCGCCCAGGAAAAGGATGCGTTCTTCCATCAGGTTGACCCAGATGGAACCCGCCGATGGACCGGGACGATATTCAAGCACCAGCGGGGGGTTGGACCATTGGATTTCCAGCCGCTCAGTGAAGGTGATCTCCGGGGGAGCCCAGCGCACCGCGCCCAGGTTGTTGTACAGTTCCCAGTCGGCCCCGGTCAGGCTGGTTTGCGGCTTAAAGTTGATCGGACGGTCGCGGAATGCCAGCGCGGTGCGTTCATGCCCGACCACCGTGCATTCCATCGCCCGTGAGCCCAGGGTGCGGTCATAATGCGCATCCAGATTGACCAGCAGGCGGTCCACCCCGCTGCTGAGGCTGGCCTGTGAAGCCCGCCACAGGCGAACATCATCTGCGCGAAATGGTGAATCGATCATAATTGAGCCGTGAGGCCAGTTGATGACCCCCAGCGTAACACCCGGGAATCCGGTTTCGATAAAAATTTTAGGCGCGATTTCCTGCATGCCGACCTTTATGAGATGGATTTATTGCACGGGCAAGGTGAATAGAAATCGTGAACCTTTCACCGGTGCAGCATCTACCCAAATTTTACCCCCATGCGCCAGAACTGCCAACCTGCAAAAAGCCAATCCCAGCCCCAGTCCGCGGATGTTGCGGTCGGCGCTCAAACGCACGAACTTATCGAAGATGGAGGCGCGCGACTCGGCGGGGATGCCGGGGCCGGTATCTTCCACCCAAATCTTGAGCCATGCCACGTCAATCAGCTCTGCGCCGATGATAATTTCACCCTGCAGGGGGGTAAATTTGGCGGCGTTTTCGAGCAAATTGATCAGCACCCGGCGAATCATGTCCGCGTCCACCCACAGGGGAGGCAAGCCTTCTGGCAAATGGATCGTCATGCGTTGCTGCTTGCTCTCAGTCAGCGGCAGCACCGCGTCCATGGCTTCGCGGGCAAGACGGTATATATCCACGGCTTTCTGGTTGGTGATGGGCTGACCGGCCTCCAGGCGGTTGATATCCAGCAGCGAGCTGATCAGCCGATTCATGCGATCCACCGAGCGGGTGGCAATGGTCAGCAGGCTTTCCAGGGAGGTAGCCACATCAGGGGGGATCATGGCCTCGAGCATATCCAGGCTGGAAACAATATTGGCCAGCGGCGAGCGCAGATCATGGTAGATCATGGCGATCAAGTCTTCACGCATATTATCCAGTTCCTTGCGCTCAGAGATATCCCTGAGGATCCACTGGATGGCTTCTTCGCCTTCAAAATTGATGCGGCGCACGTACACCTGCACGGGTATCTCATGCCCATCCACGGATCTCAGCCTGGATTCGTAACTGATGGAGGTGCCCGGCAGCAGGCTTTCAAAATCTTCGCCCAGCAGGTCGCGGCGCAGTTCATGAAATTCCCACACATCGTGATCCAATAAGCCCACCAATGCGCATTCGGTGGTCTCCATAGCGCGGCGATTGGCGATGATGATCTTGCCTGTCTGATTGGTGATCAAAATGGGATCCATGTTCCCGTCAAATAATTCGCGGTAGCGGCGGTTGAGAGCCTGCAGCGAATCATACAAACGGGCATTGTAGATGGCGGTGCCGGCCTGGTAGGCGATGGCTTCCAATAGATCAACGTGGTCGCGGGTGAAAAAGCCGGGTTGGTGATGGACGATGGTCAGGATGCCAACCGGCTTATCACGGGCGAGCAGCGGGATGCATACCGCGGATTTTCCGCGACCGGGGTTTTGCTCGTCATTCGGGCGGCGCTGCCAGCGCTCATCAGCGGATGTATCGCAAACCCAGGCAGTTTCACGCTGGCGCAATACCCAGCCGGCCAATCCCTGATCCAGGGTTCCTTGAATCTGTGCCAGCGTATTTGAAATGTACTGCCCCCTGTAAACGATGGCTGCATCCTCTGGTTCGAGGTTGTCGTTCAACAGCACCAGTGTGCCGCTCTCAGCGTCCACGTTGTTGACCGACAAATCCAAGACGCGGTTTAGCACAATGTGCAAGTCGAGCGATGAAGACAGCTCATGCCCGATATTGTAGAGGAGTTCAAGCGCGGCGCGCGAGCGATCCTGGTTGGTCATAAGATGAAATCAGTATAGCACAAATGAACTTGCAGCCAACCCACAGCCTCAGGCATTGGATTACAGACGGTTAACAGAATCAGTGTCCCCCACGCTGGATCAGGCGAGCACAGCGCGGACTGCCGCGCATAACTCGCAATCTTCGCGCTGACAAAGCAGGGCGAGGGGATCCTTGGCAAACAGGTCGGCGAGCACATCCACCATCGGCTGCAGCGGCAGGGCGCGCATTTCTGCTCCGCCGACAGAGGCGCGCAGGGTGATCATCTCCAGCAGCGGCTCGGCCTGCTTGAACCCGTAGGAGCACCCGGGGAAGCCCGGGCACTCAACGACCTTGTAAGCTGAAAGCGCCCAACGGATAAATTGTTTGCGCCCAGACAGTCGTTCGACATGATGGATGCTGGTGTTGACGGTGTGATTTACCCCCGCCAGCAGCACCCAGCCGTCCCGCTCCACCAGCTCATGAATGGGCGCAAAAGGCTCGAGCAGGCTTTGCGAATCGAGCGCCTGCTCCACGCCAATCCCGCTGAAGGAAAGGATGGGGTGCATGGAGCGCCGGGCGTCCGGGTGAGCGCGCAGCGTTTCAGCGACCACCCCAAGGGATTTGTCTGCCGGCATTTCGGGGGTGAACACTTCAGCCATGCGATTGGCATCCTTTCCGCTGCCGTAACAGATGGCGTTGTCTGGCGGGCCAGACTCGGGGATGATCATGGTCTTAAAGGTGAATGCCGGCATCATGACCCCGCCCGCCGTAGCCAACACAGCGCCGAGCAGCGTATCCGCTCCACCGCGGAGGTCATCAAACGCGGATAAAGCCGCGTGAAGAATCACCGGCCTGCCTTGTTGAAATCCCATCCGGGTTAATGCGCTGTGTATTTCACGGAAAGTGGTCATGTCTGTGTACCCCTGAACGTTAACGACGGGAGGCTGGCTATATTATACGTCAGAAGTCACCGGCTGCACAAACTGGCACACGGTCGGGGTTGTTCCGGGCGTTCAGCTCCAGGCCCAGGTATGCGGACGGGTCAAGCGTGTTGTGGATTTCCAATTCATTTCTAAAGCGCCCGCTGCCGTCATCCAGCACGATGGAAAAATGCAGGTGAACGCCCACCGGATTATTGGGATCGCCGGAGAAATCACCCTGGTAGCCAAGCAGGGTGCCGGCAGGGATGAACAGCTCGCTGGTTCCGGGTGGGAAGGCTGGGTCAATGTAAGAGTTGCCGCGCCGGTCGGCCAGGTGGGTGTAATAGGTCCAGATCTGGCGTCCGGGCTGGAGCGGGTCATCGGCGATGCGCACGATCAGGCTGGATTTCCATTCCGGCAGGCG
>CAZCBJ010000191.1:0-7768 GCA_964496705.1 uncultured Anaerolineaceae bacterium
ACATCGCCGCCCGCGGCTTGGATGTGGAAAGCATATCCCACGTGATCAATTACGACATGCCCGACACAGCCGATGCCTATATCCACCGCATCGGGCGCACCGGACGCATGGAACGCAGCGGTGATGCTTTCACCCTGGTCACACCGGATGATGGAGAGATGGTGCGCACGCTGGAAAAAATATTGGGACACAGGTTGAACCGCGAAACCTTGCCCGAATTCGATTACAACGCCCCGCCCCTCGCCGCATCTGCGGGCGGCAGGCCTGGCCAATCGTTGACCCGCCTTCAGCCCGCGGCGGCCATCAGAAGGTAAATAGATCTGGCGCTGCGCTCCTTCAGGGAATCACGCGGGGTGATTCCCTGAGCGGATTTGATCAGAGCTTCTCATGCGCAGCACAGCGAAGCGATCGCGAAGCATCCCTGCGGGAAGGGTCTGTCCGCGCTTGGATAGCAAAACTTTGTTGACAGAGTATTCAGAAACCGTCATTTAGATTGATATTTATGTGCTTCCGGCGGAAATACCTGAGCCGCCAGCAGCCCTTGAGCCCATCCATTCTGCCTAAAAGGATTGAAGGGTTGGGTTTGGTGGGCATCATTGGGGGTGGGATTGTGTGCCTCGGCATGCTCGGAATCGTGGTTGGCGGTGTGCTGTTCTTCACACGCCGCAAGCCCCGCGTGCCAAAGCCACTTGTGCCGTCCGCTTATCGCGCACAGGCTCCACAGCTTCTGCCAGTCCAACTAGATCCTCACCCGAATTCCCTCGTCCGTAAGCCGCCCGGACCAGGGTTACCCGCCACCCGCGCAGCCCAACCCCTCCAATCGAAAGCATGGCTGGCTGATTGGGTTGCTGGTGGGCAGCTCAGTGCTGTGCGCCATCAGCGCAGTCATCTTGATTGTGTTGCGCCTGTTTTCACTGCGCTACACTTTTTGGTTCTAACCAAATCACCTCAAAACTGAACTGGACCGGTCGAGAGCGATCCTCATTTGCATGTGAAGGAAAAGCTTTCGATGTTGCTGTCATGACCGCCGCGGTCGGTCAGATACACATTCAGGGTCACATCCTGTTGACCCTCGCACCACAATCCTATCTCAAACGTGCCGCCGGTATACGTGCTGGCAGGCTCGCCGGTTAGATCCACCGAAAAGGTTTTATAAACACCTTTCGACGGGTAGAAGTGCATCATTTGGACATCCGCACTCGGATCATGAAATTTCACTTTACACACCACATAGCTGTGGTCGCCCGGCACCGTGCCTGGGAAATCCACGGAGAGAATCTGGGGCGGCGATGCATCAATCGTCTGCTGGGCGGACAAAGTCTTCTGTGAGCGGGCCTTTTTGGCTTCAGCCCGCTGGGTGGCTTGCTGGGCTTCGATGGATTTCTGTCTGGCATCCAGCGTATTTTCAAGGTCAATTAACCCCTGTTCAACCGTTTGCCTCGCCTCAGCCGTCTGAGTGGCGTCCGAATCCACCTTCATGAAGAACAACTCAGACGACGCGCAGGCTAGGATGACCAGGCTGCTCAAGAGCGCGGTCAGCATGATGATGACCGTGGGTCGCGATTTCATTTTGGTTTCTCTTTGACCGCCGGAGCGTACACCTCCGGGACAAAAGTCTGGTCGGTGATCGGCGGGCGCACGTAACCGTGGTCAGCCTGGCGCGGCGGCAGTGTGATTGGCTCAGGGGTTAAATCCTCATAGGGGATCAGGCTGAGCAGATGGCGGATGCAGTTGAGCCGCGCGCACATCTTGTTGTCAGCGTTGACCACGTACCAGGGCGCCTGTTTGATATCGGTGTGCGCAAACATTTCATCCTTGGCTTTGGAATACTCCACCCAACGCGAACGCGACTGCATGTCCATCGGACTCAGTTTCCAGCGGCGGGTGGGATCATTGATGCGCGCCTGGAAACGGCGTTCCTGTTCTTTGTCGCTGACAGAGAACCAATATTTCACCAGGATGACCCCCGAGCGCACCAACATGCGCTCAAACTCAGGCACCGAGCGCAGGAACTCAGCATAGTCATCATCGGTGCAAAACCCCATCACCCGTTCCACCCCGGCGCGGTTGTACCAGCTGCGGTCGAATAAAACCATCTCGCCCCCCGCCGGTAGATGAGACACATAACGCTGGAAATACCACTGGGTCTTCTCGCGCTCGGTGGGTGTGGGCAGCGCAACCACGCGGCAGATGCGCGGATTCAGGCTCTCGGTGATGCGCTTGATCGCCCCACCCTTCCCGGCGGCGTCGCGCCCCTCGAAGATCACCACCACCTTTGAACCCTTGAAACGCACCCATTCCTGCAGTTTGACCAATTCGATCTGCAGGCGGCGCAGCTCTTTGATATAGTTTTTCTTATCGATGCTCATACCTGCAGTCTCAGGCACAGCGGTGCCGCCTCGTGCAGTCTTTCCCCGGGCAGTTTGCGGCTTCTGCTCCGGAGGTTGCTTGTGATCGCTGGTTTTCGCTTTGGATTTCCCTGCCATGGACCCCTCCCCGGAAGAAAATAGAAAAATTCGACGTCGAACAATCCTATAACCATCATTATAATAAAAAAGATGCCCAAGACAAGTGCCATTTGAGTGCCATGCGCCTGTCAGGTCTCCCAGCATTTTTACGCTGGAACACCAGCAGAAAAACAGCTATACTATCCTTGAGGAACCTCATGGACGATATTCACACAATGATCGATACATTGCTCGAGGCGGAAGATATCCCCGGATTGGTGGTTGAGCTGCGCTGCCGCGATCACCCGCAGCACCGCATGCTGGCGCTGGCAGCATTGGGCAGAATGGACGACAGCGCGGTCATTCCCTGGCTGCTCAAGGCCGCGCTCTATGATCCAGACCTGGCTCTGCGCGCCGGGGCGATGAACGTATTGAAAGACCGCCTGATGGGCGAAATGGAAATGGCTTTGCGCGTGGAAGCTTCCGGCGCGCCCGATGAAGATCCCTGGCTGATGGATTGCCACGGCGAGCCTTCCGGCACCCATCCATCTCCCACGCTGACGGATTGGCTGGCGCAATTTAACGAAACCGACCTGACGGATGAAGAAAATCCTCCTGACGGGATAGACCTGGTCGGAGCCAATGTCCCCACCTGGCAAGACACCGCTGCCGAGGAGGATGAGCTGAACGGCCTCTTCATCCTGGCAATGGGCGGCAGCGATTTGCAAATGCGCCTGCGCGCGATTCGCGCCCTGGGGCGTTTTACTCAGCCCGGCAGCAACCGCGCGCTGGCCAGCCTGGCTCTGTACGACGTTGAACCGGAAGTGCAGGTTGCGGCGCGGGAGGTTCTGGAGGAAAAATTCGGCGACGACCTCCCCGAATTCCTGGAAAGCATCCAATTGGAACTGCAGCTCAGCGGCGGGGTTGAATTTCAATTAGCTGAAGATGAAGAAGACGAGCCACAAGACGAACCACTGCAATTTCCACGCGCGGCGCAATACCCCTCCGCGCCGGTCAGCGCTCCTCAGCCCTCGCCGGTGATCCAGGAGGAACGGCTCCCCGTGCTGCTCTGGGTGGCAATCGGGATTGCCATGATGGTTCTGGCAGTCATTGTTTGGCTCAGTGTGACCCGCTGAGGATCATTCTCCATGCAATTTCACGAAGAGGACGGCAGATTGATTGGACATGAAACTCCGGGATGCAGCTGGCTTTTTGCCCTCTTTTTTGTGGTGGTCGGCATCCTGGGTTTGATGGCCAGCAATAACCGCAGCGATGCTGAGTCGCCCTTCTATATGAGCCTGCTCGGATCAGCCTTATCCCTCAGTGCGGTCGGGGTTGGGTTTGGGTACATACTCAAACATCCCGAAATCGAGGTGATCCTGGACGGCAAACTCAAACAACTGATTGTTTTACGCCATTTCCGCGGACTGGCCAGGCGTGTTCAGCGTTTTCATTTCAACGACATTCGCGAGGTGTTGGTGCTCAGCAAAGAGCACAGCGAGGGCGGCGCGGTGTATAAATTGGGGATCAAAACACAAACGGGTAGTCCGGTCGCCCTCAGTTCCGCCTGGCAAGCCGGGGCGGAATCCATCCAATCTGCGCGGGATGCGTTGGCCAATTTTCTCGACCGCCACACCGCCGGTTAATTCATTTCTTTTTCCGCAGCACCAGGAAGACCACCACCCCAGCCATCACCACAATCCCGCCGCAGCACAACAACCCCACCGGGATGGCGAACCAGGCCCATTGTGGAAGGTTCAGACCGCCGCCCTGCAACGAGTACTCCACCCACAGCTCAGTCGGCTCGGTCTTGGTGGTCATTTCGCTCATCGGGAATTTCCACACCACCATCCCCTTCACGCGGTCGATCTTTGCAGCGGGATCGGCTTTTAGAATCTTGGGCGCATAGAAGCGAATGGTCCAAAAATTACTTTCGAATGCGCTCGTATCTTCCGGATGCTCGGGTTCCTGACCGGTCGGTTCATTCCCCTCAATTATTTGGGTATAGCGGTAGGTGCCTTCGGAAATTTCCTCCAGGCGTGAGGTGTACCCACCACTGGTGATGTCCGGATTATCAAAGGCTTTGACGAAATCATACACCTCCACAGTGATCTTAAAGTGGCGGTATTCTTTCTCATCGGTGTACTCTTCGCTGGTCGCGTTGCGGAAGTTAGCATCCTCAGCCTTCAACTTTTCAGCATCTGCGTTGCTCACCGGGCTGTCCGGCAGCTCGCCGCCCAGCATATCCAGGAACCCGGTGTCTATGCCCATGTCGAAGACGATTTGGCCTGAACCATCCTTGTTATGGCGCAGCTCTTGATCAATGCGAATACAGCCCGCCATGAAAAGCACGCATACAGTTGTCAATCCAAGCAATAACCGCTGATGATTCAATTTCATGACAGCCTCCCAATGCAGAATGATTTATTAAGGTTTCACATACACTTTGTATAGATATTCATGGGATCCGGCCGGATAGGATGAACTACCGTCCACAATCGGCTGGTCAAAGGTCACCTGCACCTGCAGGGTGTGCTCACCGACGGGCCAATCCTGCAGCACCGTGAAGCGATAACTGCAAAACCCGTTACCCGTCTGGCCTTCGTAAGTCGCCAATCGCTCCACGGCCACTTCCTGACCGTTGAGGATATATTTGAATTGCATGTGCGATAAATTCTCAACCAGTACACTCTGGCTGCTCGCACACCAACCGTTCAACCATGCCAGCGGTTCAGATTTTTCCAGCGCGATGGTGTAAGAGTAGACGACATCCGGCTGGGACAGCGTCTGATAGCGCTCGCGCGCCAGGCCTTCGAGCAACGGTGTGCCGCTGGTGGCCAGGTTGAGCGCTTCCTCGGGCGATACCATCTTCGGCGGTCCCGAAGGCGCAATTCCTGCTCCGGCGGGGGTGAGGACGATATTCTCCGCGGTGGTCAAAACCGGGTCAGTCTGCGCCAGCAGGGTTTCGACTGTGATGGGCACGCGCACGGTGGGCTGAACACCAACACCTTCCAGGAACAGACTTCCGTCCGGCTGGGTGAAACGCCCTGTGGGTATCTGCAGGAAAATACCCTCGGGCAGCATGAACTGTCCGCGCGCCACCTCAGCCTCCACACCGCCAGTGTGATACTGCCCGACCACGATCATCCCCGGCACCTTGCTGAAGCCAAAGGCTTCGATCTCGCATGCGCTCATGCAGGCCTGCCCCACCAGCAGCGCCATTTTATTGAAGCGGTACTGGTTTTGGTTGGGCAGCACCTTATCCCGCTTGCCCTCTGGTTCAAATTTGCCCGTTTTCTCGCTGAAATACTCGAGCTGCCCCAGTTCAATCTCCTGGTCGGTCAAGAATCCCGCCAACCCCAGCGGCGATCCGCCGGGATTCTCGCGCATGTCAATGATCAACCCGGCGACATTGTTGGCTTTGAAGGCAATCAACGCCCGTTCGAACAGTCGCACGATCAGATTAAGGTCGTCATTGTTTGAAGAAAGCTTGATATACCCGGCGCCTGAATCCAGGATGCGGAACTGCACCGGCAGCAGATTTTGCTCCATGCCGAAGTAAATGGAGGTGCGGTTAAATGAGTCATATTCCTGTATGGAAGGCAGTGTGACGGATTTCACTTCACCGGAGGAATTGCGGAAAGCCACTTGCGCTTCGCGCCCCACCGGCACCCGCAGCAGGTAGCGTAGCTGCTGGTAGCGCGTGGCAAAATCGGTGGAGAAGGGTCCCGCCAATGGGCGCACCGCCGCGACTGCCTCGGCAATGGGTTGATTGTTCCAGGATTTGATCTCGTCCCCCACCTGGATGCCCGCCTGGGTGGCCGGTCCATTCGGAAGCACATAGACCGCAATCACCCTGCCGTCGTCCAACTCGCGCAGCGCCAGACCAAAACCGCCGCTGATTTGCTGCGCATTGATCTGCCCGCCCAGTTGCCCCCCCAACTGCACGTGCCCATCCTTGAATGCCAGCACAAACTCCTGAAGCGCCAGGAAGAAAGCAGGCGCATCCTTTTTGACCTCCGCATCCCGCACCAACGGCGCAAGGTCAGCGTACAACCGATCCCAATCCGGCTGTTTGCCCGGGATGCCGTTGAAGGCATAATTCTGACGGGCAAAATCCACCAGCTTCTGGAAAGCCTGGGTATACGTATCCCTTGAAAAATCCTTCATCACCACGTCGCTTGGCTCATACAGCGCCAGAACCGGCTCGGCATCCTGGCTGAACGCAAAGGGTTTATGATCCAAATCCACGACCGAATACCCGGACGGAACGGGTCCGATGGGATCATCCGCGGTGAAAAGCAGGCCGTCGCTGCCGAAGCCGATGGGGAATTGCTGCCCGCCGTCCGGCGCCCAGATGACCAGCTTGCCGCCGATGACCTCGTCCTGGTTTTCAGCGTCTGTCTTGACGGATGCCAGGTAGCTCGGCCAGCCGCGCGAACGGTCGTCGCCTTCTGAGTAGGGTCCGCCGTACAGGTTGGGCCAATACGATACGGCGAACACCTGCAGCCCCCGGTCACTGGCATTGTTGTTGTCCACGTCATTGAGCATGCCGCGAGGTTGGATGGGCAGCTGGATGGTGTACGTCCCGCGGTTGTTCTCCTGGTCAATGACCGCATGCCCCAGCACCTGCCCGGCCACCGGGATTTCCCATTCCTCGTCGCGCACCACGAAGGCGTGCATATCCACCAGCGCGACCACATGCTCAACGAAGTAGGTCTCCACCACGAAATCGTTGGAATAGGTGAAGCTGCCGGTGAGCTGCAGCGGACCAGCCTGGGGTTGCGCAGTCGCCGGAGCCGGCGCTGACTGGCTGGCGGTCGGAAGCGGGGTGGGAACGGCGGTGGGCGTTGCACCCGGCACACAGGATGTCAGAAGCAATACCAGGATCAAGCACAGGGTGATTTTCTTCATGATAACCTCAACAGTGGATGGATGTATTATAGTCTTAAACGAGTCAAGCCTTTGTAGTCCAAAGGCTTGTGATTGTCGAAGCGCGTCCGGATTAATCCGCAGCGGTCGCAGCGGTGTAACCCTCGCGGGCTACCGCGGCGACGATTTCAGCCTCCGTCAGGCGGGTTTCATCATACTCGACCACCAGTTGCTGTTTGTGATAACTGGCAGCAACGGAGGTCACCCCAGGCAATTTATCCTCCAGGGCTTCCAGCTTCATCGCACACATCGCGCAGTGCATGTCGTTGACCTTGAACGTAATTTTCATGATCATTCCCTTCAATCAGACTCAACCAGTAAATAATATATTTAATTTTATTATATAAATAATTTTATTATTTATATTATTATATTTATAAGTTATATTA
>CAZCBJ010000192.1:0-4395 GCA_964496705.1 uncultured Anaerolineaceae bacterium
GGTGGGGGCGGCGCGAGGGTAGTTCGGCTGGGGTCGGCGGGTCAAATCCCCGGGGACACCGCCCACCCCCAACGCCGGGAGGGCTGTCAGTATCCCAGGGCTCGGAGAAAGCACCCGACCCTCGCCTCGGCCGAGGGCCCTGCCCCAGCTTCCACGGTGGCGGCGGCGGTGGCAGTCAGCCCTTCGCCGTCCTGCACCCGCACCCGTAGGGTGTAGGTGCCGGGGCGAGAGAAGGTGACGCTGACCGCCTCCGCGACCCCGGGGCGGCTCCGCAGTTCCCCGTCCCCCAGGTCCCACTCGTAGGCGGCGATCGTCCCGTCGGGATCGGTGGCCACGGCGCGGGCGGTGACGGCGACGGGGGCGACCCCGCCCCCGTCGCTCACCTCGAGGCGGACCTCCGGCGGGCGGTTCACCGCCACCGGGAAGTCCGCGCCCTCGCCGTTCACCCGCACCCGGCCGGTGACCGCCCCCCCTGGGACCCGAGCCTCGATCCGCCGGTCGCCCCAGGCAACGACCTCCAGGGCCGCCGCCCCGAGGGCGGCGCTGCCGGGGTTCGGCCCGAAGTTGGCCCCGGTGATGATCAGGGTCGCCCCGGGATTGACCCGCCCGGGGGTCGCACCGAAGACGCACGCCCGGTCCCCGAGGGTGAGGGAGCGCGCCGCGTTGATCCGCCCCCCGGTCGCCAGCTTCCCCGCCAGGCCAGGGAGGGGATCGACCCCGTTGAGGAGGCGGGCCTTCACCTGGTGGTGGTCGAGCCCCGGGCGATAGGCCCACACCAGGGCCGCCAGGCCCGCCACGTGGGGAGCCGCGGTGGAGGTGCCGGAGAGATAGCCGTAGGGGCCCCGGTCGGGGATGCCCATGGAGCCCCGGGTGCTCACCACCCCGGTGGGGCTGGAGGAGTAGGCGCCCCCCGGCGCGGCGAGGTGGACCGAGGCGGCGCCGATGGAGGAGTAGGGGGCCAGGGCATCTTCCCGGGTGGTGGCAGCCACGGCGAGGTTGTTGGGCGTCCGGGTCGAGGCGGGATAGACCCGGGTGCGATCCAAGTCGGCCCGGGTGTTGCCGGCGGCCGATACGGTCAGGACGCCGCGCTCGTCGGCGTAGGCCAGGGCCTCCTCCAGGGCCCGGATCTCCCCGGCCACCGCCCCGGACGCGGGGATCGTGAAGCTGAGGTTGAGCACCCGAGCCCCGTGGTCCACGGCGTACACGATGCCCGCGGCGGCGTCGGCCACGTCGCCGAGCCCGGCGCTGCCGTGGAGGAACTTGACGGCCATCAGCCGCACCCGCCAGTTGACGCCCGCGACGCCGACGCGGTTGTTGCCGACGGCGCCGATCACCCCGGCCACGTGGGTGCCGTGGGTGTCCGCCGCGTCGTCGTCTCGGGGGTCGCCCGACACCACCCCGTACTTGTACCGGACCCCGTACACGTCGTCGACGACGCCGTTGCCGTCGTCATCGATCCCGTTGCCGGGGATCTCCCCGGGATTTCGCCACAGGTTCAAAAAGAGGTCCGGGTGGCCGTAGTCGATGCCCGTATCGAGGACGGCCACGATCGTCTCGCCCCCGGTGGCGAAGTCCCACGCCCCGGGGGCGGCGATGGCCCCCAGGGCCCACTGCTCCCCCGCGACGAAGAGCGGGTCGTCGGCCCGGGTCACCGCCTTTACCGCCAGGTAGTTGGGCTCGGCGTAGGCGACGCTGGGGTCGCGGCGAAGCGCCGCCACCGCCGCCTCCACCGTGACGCCGGCCGGCAGCTCGAGCCGCTCGAGCCCGAGGGGGGCGACCCGCTGGGTCAGCCGGGCCCCACGCCGCGCCAGGGGGCGGCTCGCCTCGGTCTCGGGGCGGAACTTGACCAAGACCTCCCCGGGGCGGTACGCCGGCTCCCCGGCGGCCGGGCCAGCCAGCCCCAGGGCCACCGCCAAAAGCACCCCCGCGCTCGTTCCTCGCACCAGACTCCCTTCTCGCCCCCAAACCGACCGCGGGGGAGACGGCCCTGAGGCCGCCTCCCCCGCTCCAGGGGCTTGGTTTGCGCCGCCCCCGTCGGGCGGCGGTGGGTTACCTATCTCCCGGGGGATCCGGCAGCGGCAAGGGGGCAGAGATGCCCCGGGCGTAGTTGTGCCCGCTCCCGTCCATCTTGCGGGTCTGGAAGACCCAGGTGGGCTCGTCCATGTCCGGCAGGTACTCCTCGACGTCGGCGATCTGGTCCGCGGGGATGGTGATCGAGCTGATTCCCTTGGGCACCCGGGCGTGGACCACCGGGACGTCCCTCCCCTGGCGCCCGTCGTAGGTGTTGATCACCAGGTGATAGCGGTCAAAGCTCGAGGTGTCCGCCGGCTCGACCCAGGAGAAGGTGAGGGAGCCGTCGGTCCCCCAGGCCGCCTGCCGCGTCCCCGAAGCGACCACGGGGAGGGTCACGGTCTCCGGTAGGTTCACGGTGGCGGTGGCTACCTGCCCGGTCCGGGTGGTCAGCGCGACCGTGTAGTTCCCGGAGGGGAGGGTGGTGCTCCCGAGCCGTACCAGGAATCCGGTCTGGAAACTCGGCACGAGGGCCCCAAACCGCCCGGCCGCCGGGTCCCACTCGGTGGCGACGAACCGGCTGCGCTGGAAGGTGGTGGCTCCGTCCGGGGGCTCCAGGTATCCGTTGGGGCCGGTAATGGCGCCGTCGACGATGTCTCCCTCGAAGATCGGCGCCCCGCCAAAGGTCACGGCAGCCCAGGCGACGTACTGGTTCTGCGCGGGAACGGCAAAGGACTGGTACTGGACGAAGGCGTTGGCGATGGCAAAGGTCCCCTTGGACGCCGCCTGCCCCTTGGCGCTAAAGGGGTACAGCCGCGCGTCGAACACCTCGGTGTACGAGAGGTAGTGGGCGACCCGGAGATCCCCGGTGTCGAGTTCTTCGTCGTCGTTGAGGTCCCGCAGCTCGTAGGGGTCGATGATTCCGTTGCGGTCTTGGTCCTCCCACTCCCCGGGGTTCCCCCCTTCCGGCAGGGTGATGCCCCAGGAGCAGGACCCGGGGTTGCCGGGGACGGCCACCCACTGCCCGCCGGTGTTTTCCCACCGGGAAGTCAGGTATCCCCACTTCCACGCCTCGGGGGTCCCGTCCCCGTCGAGATCCACCGGATCGCCCAGGTACCAATCACCCCGGTCCCCCGAGGTGCAGACGACGGCGTGCTCGGCCCAGGTATCGGTGAGGCCCAAAAGCTCGGCGACGGCGGCCTTGCGGGCCGAGGAGGCGGCGGCGCGCAGCACCGCGGCCCGGGTGGAGAAGCGCACCGTCGAAGCCTTGGCGGCTCCCGCCGACGGGTACACGAGCTCCCGGGCCTTGGACTTGACCAGCACCTCGGCCACCTGCCCGGTGATCCGGTCGCCCGCGCCGACCGTGGAAGGCTGGAACGTGGCGGGGTCCACTGGGGTTCCCCCCACCGTAAAGGCGGGATCGGGGAGCAGTGCGTCGCGGAAGCCCTCGCCGTCCTCGCCGTCCTCGCCCTCGAAGTCGACGATGGCGAGGAACCGGTCCCCCACCGCCTCTTCGCTTTCGTCCCCGTCCTCGCCGTAGAAGTAGGGGTTCACCGGATCGAGGGTCCCGCGCCGACTGGTGAGGTTGTACCACCCCCCCATCAGGTTCGAGGTCCCCTCCCGGCCGTGAAAGGAAGTCCAGTGGTAGAGGCCGGTGACCCGGGTCAGGTCCGCGAAGGCCCGCTCGGGGCCATCGGCGGGGCCCCGGGCCCCCCAGTACAGCGCGTACCTCCCCCCCTCCAGGTAGTGGGGCCCGGTGGTGGCGCTTTGGGGCCCCTGCCCCTCGTCCTGCTCAAACGGGTCGGTCAGGGAGCGGAGCTCGAAACCGTCGAGCCGCAGCGACCCCGCCCCGCTCGACAGGGCGAGGGGGGCGGCGGCCCCGTTGGCGTCCACGAAGGTCCAGTTGCCGGCGAGGAAGGTGAGGGTGACGGTGTTTGGTCCCACCACCAGGGTGCCGGAGCTGGAGACCCGGTCCAGGAGCCGGCCCCGGTCCTCCGAGGTGTCCCCGGCCTCCACCTGGCGGGCCTCGGCGGTAAAGGAGTACGGTCCGGGGACCAGGTTGAGGGTGGCCGTCGGGCTGGCAGGGGTCAGGGTCACCGAGCCCCGGTTCTCGTAGTCGGCAAACCCTTGATAGGAGACCACGATCTCGTTGGTCCGGGGGTCCATCAAGCTCTTCACCGCCTGCCCCTGCCCCGGGAACTGGGTGCGCAGGGTCACCTGGGCAGTCCTGGCGGCGGTGGGCGAGGTCTCGGCCGGGGCGGCGGCCTCGGGCGCGCCGGAACCCGAGCCGCCGCACCCGAGGGCAGCGACGGCCAGGGCGGCGCTCAACATCCACGGAATGGTCCTACGCATGGGTCATCCTCCTCATCGGGCTGAGCGTCGGCG
>CAZCBJ010000192.1:4422-7743 GCA_964496705.1 uncultured Anaerolineaceae bacterium
CCCCCCCCCCCGACGCTTCTGGTCTAGCGAACGATCACCTCCACCTGGGCCGGGGTGCCGAAGTACAGGGTGAAGTCGGCGGTGGCCGTCCCCCCCTGCCCGTCGGTCACCGTGAGCCGTACGTCGTAACTGCTCCCCAGGACGGCCCCCGCGGGAACCGTGAAGGCGCTGTTGGCCTCGTCTCTGGGGGTGAAGGTGCCCCGGGGCGCGGTCCAGCTGTAGGTCGGCTGGTCCCCGTCGAGGTCGTAGGCGGCGGCGTACAGCCGGATCTGCTGGCCCGCCGCCGTGATGCGGACCGTCTCGGGATAGGCGTAGGAGATCACGGGGGCCCGGTTGCCGCTGCCCGCGGTCACGCTCAAGCGGCCGAGGCCGACCGTGGCTTCCCCGCCCCGCTGGTCGGTGACCGTGAGGACCGGGGTGTAGGTCCCCACCGCCAGCCCGGTCAAGGGGACGAGCTTCTCGTACTCGCCCCGGACGAACTGGCCGCTCCCCAGGGTCTGGGTGCCGCTCTTGATGGTGTAGGCGAGGGGGTAGTCCCCGTCCTCGTCGAAGGCGTACAAAGAGGCCTGGACGGTTCGCCCTTCCCGGATGCTGGCGGACCCGAGCCACCCGGAGGCGGTCGGGGGGGAGTTGGCGGGCACCAGGTTCCCGAGGTCGGCGACGCCGGCCGCGTCGCTCTGCTCGTCGCCGTCCACGGTGCCGTTGACGTTGAACACGGCGTCCGGGGTGCCGTCGCTGCCCACGTACGCCCGCAGGTCGCGATTGCACGGCACCTCGGCCGTGACCCCGCCGGACGCATTGGCGTAAGCCCAGGCGTAGAACCGCGCGCCGCCCGCCGGCGCGAACCAGACGTAGGCAGAGGGGACCGGGGCACCCGCGCCAGTGACGACGGTGGCCCGAACCTCGCAGCGGTTGTCGACGAGGGTGTTGACCTTGGTGGCGGGGCAGGTGCCGTCGGAGTTCAGGACCCCGAGGGTGACCGGCTCCTCGACCCAGGTGTAGCTGAGCGGGTCGTAGTAGCTGAGGGTCGCCGACCGGTCCGGGTCCGTAACGTCGGTCAGCAGGGTAGCCAGGGTGACCTCGCCCGCGGCGTCGCTGTGCCCGTAGACGTAGCCGAAGCTCGTGGCGGCGGGGTCGTCATCCCGGAGGTTCGCCTGCACCGACGCCAGGGGCCCCCGGTTGGTCCGGAAGGTCTTCTCGATGCAGACCTGGACGGGCTCCTGGAACACCAGGGGGTAGTCCAGGTTCCACCAGGAGCGGAGGAAGTCCTCGTTGATCACCAGGATGTCGAGGTAGTAGACCGACGACCCCCCCGGGTTGCAGTTGGCGGCGGTCACGTCACCGGCCGGGGCGTTCCCCGCCGAGTCCACCACGGTGCCCACCCCCAGGAGGTCCCAGACGCCCCGTACCCGGTTGAGGGTGTACACCGGCACCTGGTAGCCGTCGGGGCTGGTGAGGGCCGCGCACTGGGTGGGATCGCCCGTGCCGTCGCAGAAGTCGGTGAGGAGCGAGCCGCAGCTCCCGGTGGGGATCCAACGGCGGATCCGGGTCGGCTCGGTGGCCGCCTTGCCGGCCTGCCGCGCCGCGGCCCGGAGGGTGCCGAGGCTCGTGCCGTTCTCGTCGGTGATCTCCATGAAGTCAAACGCCACGGAGAGCAGGCGGTTGCCGTCCTGGTCGACGTAGTCCCCGGGGAAGTTGCGGGCGTCCGACGGGTCGGTGGGGTCGAAGGACCGGAGTTTCCCGACCAGGCTACCGGTCTCGTCGGGCACCGTGCTCCCGGGCACGAAGACATCGAGTTCGACCGCGGCCCCGTTGGCCTTGGCCGCAAAGAGCGCCCCGTGGCTGCCCAGGGCGGCCCGGGTGCCGTCGGCGTAGCGCACGACCCCGAAAGAGAAGCCAACCACGGGCTCGCCCGAGGCCTTGAGGGAGGTCCCCTTGGGGGCCACCACGGTGACCACCGCCTGGAGCTCGGCGTTGATCGTCAGGTTCTGGCCGGCCGCGAAGTCGGCGCGCCGGGTGGTGTCGGTGAAGCCCTCTTTGCGCACCCGCACCGTGAGGTAGCCCGGGCCGTCCGGCAGATCGAGCCGGACCGAGTAGAAGCCGGCGGCGTTGGCCACCGCGTTGCCCGTGCCGATCAGGGCGTTGGCCGGGTCGTAGGACCGCACCTCGACCAGGGCGCCGGGGGCCGCCACGGCCTTGGCGGCGCCGCCGGCGGCCACGTCCACGCTGCCGGACACCGTCCGGGGCGATCGCGGGGTCGGGGGGGTGATGACGTAGGTCTGGGTGGCCACCGTACCCGCGTTGGTCGCCAGGTCCACGGCAAAGTACTTCAGCGTGGTGCTGGTGGCGATAGCGATGGGGCCCGCGTAGACCGGGGAGCTCGTGGTCGGCTCGGCGCCACCGAGCTCGTAGTAGATGGTGGCGGTCTCGCTCGCCGCCAAGGTCACGTTTTGGGCCCCGGAGAAGGGCCCCGCGCTCCCCGCCGGGGTGGCGGTGACCGTGGGGGCGACCTTGTCGATGGTGTAGAGCAGGGTCGTCACGGCGCTTACGTTCCCCGCCACGTCCACGCCGAGGAACTTGAGGGTGGTGGTGGCCGTGATGGCGATGGGGGCCGTGTACTTGTTGGCGGGAACCGCCGTGGGCGTGCTGCCGTTGGTGGTGTAGTAGATGGCGGCGGCGGCGTCGTCCGCCGTCAGGGTCACGCTCTTATCCGCGTTGTAAATCCCTTCGGGGGGCGCGGCCGTGACGACCGGAGGGGTGGTGTCGCCACCTCCGCCGCCCCCGCCGCCTCCTCCCCCACCGCAGCCGCTGACTCCGAGCGCCAAAGCGCCCAGAACCACCAGGGACCAGCCTCGCAACACACGAAACATGTTCGCCTCCTCTCCCCCGCGCAGGGTTCCCCGAGCGCGCCGCCGTGGCGCGCTTGGGGCAGTTGAGCCGTGACGGTCAGGCCGTGGCGGCCGGGCGACACCTCCCCGGAGCGACGCCGGGCCCAGCCCCCCCTATAGAACGGCATATATTTCCCCCGCTAAAGTCGTCTCGCTGTCGACCCCTTGCGATTCCTGTCGTCTTTTTGTCGACCGGGGAGAGATATTCGAATCCCGCACCCAAATCGGCCGACGGGTGGGGAGCCCCTCGCACCGGCCCAGAGGCAGCGTGGGACCGGCCACGGGCATTTTAGATGGATACTCGTTTTGCGCAAGGGCTGCCTGACACCGCTCGGCGGTCACCCGCGAAGCGTGAGCCGCCCTGCAAATCCGCCGCCGTCCTTGACGCCCTTTGAAACCGCGTGCTACATGGGTCGCGGCGACCGGAGCCGGG
>CAZCBJ010000193.1:0-7689 GCA_964496705.1 uncultured Anaerolineaceae bacterium
TGATCCTGCCCGGCGAGGACTGCGCCTCGCTGGAGGGGCTGGCGGTGGAGCGGGTGGAGGGGGATGTGTTAAAACCGGCTTCGCTGGACGCAGCCATGCAGGGCGTTGACCTGGTCTTCCACCTGGCGGGGGTCATCTCGATCCTGCCGCGCGGCGACGACCTGCTGGAGCGGGTCAATGTGCAGGGCACGCGCAACGTGATCCAGGCGGCGCGGCGGGCGGGGGTGCGGCGGCTGGTGTACACCTCCTCCATCCACGCGCTGGAGCGCCCGGCGGCGGGGGTGATCATAGACGAGTCGCTGCCCTTCGACGCGGACAACCCGGCGGGCGAATACGACCGCACTAAGGCCAGGGCCTCGCTGGAGGTGCTGCAGGCGGTGCAGGAAGGGCTGGACGCGGTGATCGTGTGTCCCACCGGGGTGGTGGGGCCCTTCGATTTCCGTGTTTCCGAGCTGGGGCAGCTGGTGCTGGGCTGGATGAAAAAGCGGCTGCACGTGCTGGTCAGGGGCTTTTTCGATTTTGTCGACGTGCGCGATGTGGCGGTGGGGCATATCCTGGCCGCCGAGAAGGGGCGCAAGGGCGAGACCTACATCCTGGGCGGCGAGCGCATCGGCCTGTCCGGGCTGCTGTGCCTGGTGCAGGAGGCGGTGGGCATCCGCTCGCCGCTGGTGCTGGTGCCTTTCAACCTGGCGCGCTTCATTTCCATCTTCACCCCGCTGTATTATCGATTGACGCGCACCAAGCCGCGTTTCACCAGCTATGCGCTGGAAACGGTGGTGAGCAACTCGGAGATCAGCCATGCCAAGGCAGCCCGCGAGCTGGGCTACCAGCCGCGCAGCCTGCGCCAGGCGATGGGCGACACGGTGGCCTGGTGGAAGGAGATGCTGCATCGCTTCGGCGGGCGGGCGGCGCGGGCGCGCGGGATGGGCGGACATTGAGTCGAGCGGCAGTCTGGCGCGGGCGCACGGCGCTGATCACCGGCGCTTCCAGCGGCATCGGCGCGGCCATCGCTTTGCGCCTGGCGCGCGAGGGGCTGGCGGTGATCCTGGCGGCGCGGCGGGCTGACCGGCTGGAGCGCCTGCAGGCCGAAATCGAGTCCGCCGGCGGCAGGGCGGCGGTAACGGTGGCGGACCTCAGCCAGACCTCAGCGCGTGAACGACTGGCGGAGGACATCCTCAGCCGTACCGGCGCGCCGGACGTGCTGGTCAACAACGCCGGGCTGGGTTGGTACGGCTATTTCTCCGCCATGCCGCTGGCACTGGCGCAGGAAATGCTGGCGGTGAATGTCGGCGCGGCGGTGCATTTGACGCGCCTGTGCCTGCCGGGCATGTGCGCGCGGCGCAGCGGGCATGTGATCAACATCAGCTCCATCGCCGGCGGGCTGCCCAACCAGGGCATCGCGCTGTACGCTGCCTCGAAGGCCTTTCTGGATGCCTTCACCACCGCGCTGCACCGCGAGCTGCGCGGCAGCGGGGTGCATGCCAGCGTGGTGCGCCCGGGGCCGGTGGTCAGCGAATTTTTTGATTCGGCAGCCGGGCGTGAAAACGGCGGCGAGGTGCCCGCGCGCGCCTTCGCCGTTTCGGCTGAACGGGTGGCGGGTGCGGTGTGGGGGCTGCTGCGCCGTCCGCGGCGCGTAGTGTATGTGCCGGGCTACCTGGCGGTCAGCCCGTGGCTGGAGCATCTCTTCGCGCCGCTGATTGACTGGCTGGGGCCGCTGCTGCTGCGGCGCGGAACGAGGAAATCCCCCCCGACCGATGTTATTTTCCGGTGAAGGCTTTGAGAAAGGCTTTGATGCCTTCCAGGTCGGCGGGGACAGGATTCGTACCGGCGGTGATGAAATACTCGGGGCTTAACTCGACAAAGCTCACGTTCTCGCGCGGCACGCTCTGCAGCATGCAGATCATGGTGGTGATCTCTTTGACGCTGAAATCGGTGCTGATCGCCTGGCGGAACTGCAGCGCCAGGTCGGGCAGGCGGACGAACGTCTCGGGCGCGGTGAGCTTCTCGCGCAGCGCCTTCAGCACCAGGTTCTGGCGTTCCGAGCGCGCGCGGTCAGACGTGTCGGCCGCCCCGGCGGGATGCAAAATGCGCGCGAACTGGATGGTCTCGACCCCGCTCCAGGTCTGCCGCCCGGCGGAGAAAAAGGGCAGGTTGTCCGGCGCGCCGTCCACCACCGTGGGCAGGTCCACCACGATCCCGCCGATCGAATCGATCATCTCAGCGCTGCGATCGAGCTTGACCACGAAGTAACGGTCGGGGAGCAGAGCGAAATTGTCGTACAGCGACTGCACCAGCAGGTTGGTGGCAAACAGGGTGACCTCGGCGTCGGTGCCGCTGCTCTGCGCCTTGGCCAGCTCGTAAGTTTCGCCCAGCGTGACTTGCCCCAGGCGGGGATCGTATTCAGCCAGCTTGGGCGTTTTAATCAGCATATCGCGCGACAGCGCCAGGATTTGCACCGCAGGCAGGTCGAAATTGAGCGCCACCAGGCGCACCAGGTCTGCCCCGCGGGGAGGCACGCCCTGCGGAGCATCCACGCCGATGACGATCACGCTGAGGATGCCGCTGCCGCCGCAGGCTCCGGCGGGTGCGGGGGTGGGGCTGGGTTCGGGTGTGGAAGCAGCTTCGCCGCCCGCTTCCTGCGGGGTGGCGGTCGGTGTGGCAGCCTCCTCCTGCAGCTCAATCTTCAGCGGCGGCGCCAGGGGTTTGCCCAGCGCGCTGCCGGCCAGCGCCAGCAGGCCCGCCAGGGCGAGCAGGCTGCCGATCAAGATGATGTATTTTGTTTTCATGGCTTTTTCCCCTCTCTCTGCCGCCGGACCGATCCAGCCGACAGGAAAAAAACCGAAACTGCAGCGCAGCAAGGTTCGCCAATCCCCCGCTGCAACAAGGTCACCCCATTATATCCCTTTTGCGTCCAGAATCGCAGGTTATTATTCGCGCTTATACGGTTTAAGCACGGCTGCCGGGCCGGTGACGTTGCGCCCGGCGATGGCCAGGGCGACGATGGTGGCGACATAGGGCAGTGCCAGGAAGAACTCGTACGGCAGGTTGATGCCGGTGGTTTGCAGGCGCAATTGCAGGGCAAAAATGCCGCCGAAGAGCAGCGCGCCCCACAGTACCCGCCAGGGCATCCAGTTGGCGAAGATGATCAGCGCAATGCACACCCAGCCGCGCCCGGCGATAATTCCGAAGGTGAACGCGCCCAGTTGGGCGATGGAGAGGAACGCCCCGCCGGCGGCCATCAATCCGCCGCCGATGGCCAACGCCAGGTAGCGCGTGCGGTAGACGTTGATCCCGGCCGCATCCGCCGCTTCGGGATTTTCGCCCACGGCGCGGATATCCAGCCCGAGGTTGGTGCGGTACAGCACCCACATCGCCAGGGGGATCAGCAGGATGGCGATGTAGGTGAGCAGGTATTGCTCGAAGATGGGGCCCAGAATGGGGGTGTCGCCGAAAAGGGCGATGCGCTGGAAAGGCTCGGTGGAGGGCGGGATTTTTGGCTCGCCGAAGATGAAGCGAAAACCGAACAGCGAGACGGCTTGCAGCAGCAGGGTGATGCCCAGACCGGAGACGTGCTGGTTGACACCCAAGCGCACCGAAAAAAGGCCCATCAGCAGCCCGGCCAGTATGCCGCCCAACACCGCTGCCAGCAGCCCCAGCCACAGATTGCCAGACAGCTTGGCCACCGCGAAGCCGGTGAACGCGCCGAAAAACATGGTGCCTTCGATGCCCAGGTTGAGCACCCCGCTGCGCTCGCAGAACAACTCGCCTAGCGTGCCCAAGATCAGCGGCGTGGCCACGCGCAGGGTGGCGGCGATTAAACCCACCAGGAATATTTCCATGCTATGCGACCCTCCGGATGCGGTAGTTCTGGAGCAAGAACATGCCCAGCGTCACCAGCAGCAGTGTGCCCTGGACGATGTTGCCGAGGTAAACCGGGACGCCCAGCGCGCGACTGACCGACTGGGCGCCGGTGTCAATCAAGCCGAGGAACATGGCTGCCAGCCCGGCTCCCACCGGGTGCAGCCCGCCCATCGTGGCGGCGATCACACCGGTGTAGCCAAAGCCGGGTGAGATGGCGTCGATCAGATGGAAATGTATTCCGGCCACCTCGCTGACCCCGGCCAGGCCGGCAATTCCACCGCTGATCAGCGCGGCGGTGAGCATGGTGCGGCCGATATTGATGCCCATGAAGCGCGCGGCATCCTGACCCTGACCGGTGGCGCGCATGCGCAGCCCCAGGCGGGTGCGCGAGAGGATAAACCAGATCACGGCGATGGCGACCAGCGCGACGATGAAACCGAAATGCAGGCGCGAGCGCGGCAGCAGCCGGGGCATCATCGCTGAGGCGGCGATATCCGCGGATTGCGGCCAGCCGGAAACGGGGTTGCGCCAGGGACCGTTGAGCAGGAAGCTGACCACGAAAATGACCACCGAGTTCATCAACAGGGTGGTGACCACCTCATCCACGGCCATTTTCACCTTGAGCAGGGCGGGGATCAGCGCCCAGAGCATGCCCCCGGCGAAACCGCCCAACAGCATGATCAGGATGGCCAGCGCGGGGGGAAATCCGCTCAGCAGCGGGCCCAGCCAGGCAGCCACCACCGCGCCGGCGTAGAGCTGACCTTCCGCGCCGATGTTCCAATAACCGGAGGCGAAGGCGATGGTCACCGACGCGCCGGTGAGCAGCAGCGGGGTGCTTTTAACCAGCACCTCCAGCGCGCTGACCCGGTTGGAAAGCGGGGCGATGATGAAATAATAATACGCCTGGAGTGGATTGGCTTCGGCAGCCAGCACCAGCACGGCGGTGATCAAAAAGGTGACCAAAATGGCGGCAAGCGGGATGAGTACCCGAAACCAGACCGGCGCGGGGACGCGCTCCAACCTAAATTTCGGCATGCGCAGCCTCCTTGACGCCGGCCATCATCAAGCCGAGCTCTTCACGGGTGGTTTCCTGGGTGTTGAAAATGCCCACGATGCGCCCTTCGTACATCACCGCGATGCGGTCGGACAGGGCAATCACTTCTTCCAGGTCTTCAGAAATCAACAGCACCGCCGCTCCGCGCTCGCGTTCCTGCAGCAAGCGCTGGCGCACATAATCGGTGGCGCCCACGTCCAGCCCGCGGGTGGGTTGGCTGGCGATGACCAGGCGCGGCTGGCGCGAGAGCGCGCGGGCGAGGATCACTTTCTGCATGTTCCCGCCGGAAAGTGTGCGGCAGTGGTCTGTGGGTTGGGCTTTGATCTGGTATTCGGCGATCAATTTCTCGGCGTTCTCGCGAATGCGGCGGTGGTCGAGCATGCCGTTGTGGGTGAAATCGTCCAGATATTCGAGCGCCAGGTTATCAGCCACGCTCAACTCATCAACCACCCCCCCATGGCGGTCCTCAGGGATGCGCCCGACGCCCGCCGCGCTTAACTGGGCGGGTTCAAAATGGGTGATCTCCTCCTCGCCGAGGTGGATGCTGCCCTGGGCGGATTTTAGCGTGCCGGCCAGCACCCGACCCAGCTCGGACTGCCCGTTGCCGGATACACCAGCGATGCCAAGAATTTCACCCTCGCACACCTGCAGGCAAATGCCCCTGAGCGCGGTCAAGCCCTTGCGGTCCACCGCGGTGACGTTTTCCAGGCGCAGCACAGGCTGCGTGGAACACTCCGCGCCCATCTCACGGCAAACACCGAAGGTTTCGCGCCCCACCATCATGCGCGCCAGCTCGCTTTCGCTGGTGTTGGCTTTGTCAACTGTGCCAATCTTGTGTCCGTCGCGCAGCACGGTGATGCGGTCGCAGATGGTCATCACCTCGTTCAGCTTATGCGAGATGAAGATGACAGATAGTCCTTCTTTGCGCAGCCGCTCGAGGGTTTCGAACAGCATATCCACTTCCTGTGGAACCAACACCGCTGTGGGCTCGTCCATGATCAGAATGCGGGCGTTGCGGTACAGGGCTTTGAGGATCTCAACCCGCTGACATTCACCCACCGAAAGGTGGCGCACCAGCGCGGTGGGTTTGACATCAATGCCGTAACGCGTTGATGCCTGCTGGACGGCCTTTTGAATCGCTGCAGGGGTGAGTGTGAAACCGGGATTGTAGCCCAGCACCACGTTTTCGGCCACGCTGAAGGGGCGAACCAGCGTGAAGTGCTGTGAGACCATACCGATGCCCTTGGCGATGGCGTCCTTGGGCGAGGCGATGTGCACCGCCTGTTCATTGACCAGTATCTGCCCCTGGTCGGGGTGATAGAGGCCGTAGAGGATGCGCATCAGTGTGGTCTTACCAGCCCCGTTCTCACCCAGCAGCGCGTGCACTTCTCCTTGCCGCAAGTCGAAATCCACCGCGTCATTGGCGACCAGCGGACCGAATCGTTTGGTGATACCCATCATTTGCACAGCGTACATGGCGAATCCGATTACCAGTTAAAAAAGATTGACATATTTTAGCATAACAACCCCATCCGTGTTGCGAAGTTGTTTTGTATTGAAGAGGGCAGGGGTGGGGAGGCACACCCACCCCTGCCAGACAGGAAGACAGATTACGGTAGGCTGACCGCCGGGGGCTGCTGCTCGCCAATATCGACGCGGAAGAGGCCCTTCTTGATGGCGTCTTCCCTCTCTCTGACCTTGGCAACCAGGTCAGCGGGCAGTTTGCTCTCGGTGTTGTGGAATGGAGCCAACGAAGCGCCGCCCTTGCCGATCATCGAGAAGTCCTTGAGGTCTTGAGCGGTGTAGGTGCCGCCCTCCACAGACTTGACCAGGTACTCGACGGTGGGAGTCATGTTCCACACCGGGCTGCTCACCACCAGGTCGGGGGCGAGTGAGTTTTGGTCGCTCATGTTCCCGAAAACCCACAGTCCCTTTTCCTGAGCGGCTTCAATGACGCCAAAGCGCTCGGCATACAGCACATCCGCGCCGCCGTCGATCAGGGCTAACGCAGCTTCCTTGGCAGCGGCGGGGTCAAACCAGGAGTTGATGAAGCTGGTCTTGACCACCACCTGTGGATTGACATCGCGCGCGCCGGCGATGAATGCATTCACCAGGCGGTTCACTTCCGGCACCGGCATGCCGCCAACCACACCCAGTGTGTTGGTCTTGGTCAGACCGCCAGCCAGCAGCCCGCACAGGTATGCGGGTTCGTGAATCCAGTTGTCAAAGACCGACATGTTGGGCTCTGCGGGGCCCAGGCCGGAGCCAAAAGCGAAAGCGATATCGGGATACAGGGCGGCCACGCGGCGCACGGCTTCTTCGTTGCCGAAAGCGTCGCCCATGAAGATGTCGGGTTTCTTCTGCTCAGCGGTTTCCTGAAGGATGCGCTCCATGTCGCCGGAATAACCGATATTTTCGGTGTATTCGTAATTGATTTTGCCCTCTTCCTTCATCTTCAACAACGCGCTGTGAATCACCCCGACCCACGGCTCTTCAATGGGGGTGGCGAAAGCGCCAAAGATCAGCAGTTTCTTGGGGCCTTCAGCAACCTGGGTCGGCTGGGGTGCTGGAGCACAACCCACCAGCAGTGAAATCAACATCACTGCCAGTATCAAGCGAAAGATAGTTTTCTTCATTTGAACTCTCCTCTATTGGTATTCAGAAAATGGTTTTCAATTGGAACCGCATGTGCCGATATTCTTGGATGCAATCACCTCCTTAAGTTTTTTTGTGTTGGATTGCAGATAAAACCCGATGCTTATCTGCAGGAGATT
>CAZCBJ010000194.1:0-231 GCA_964496705.1 uncultured Anaerolineaceae bacterium
TGATGCTGGGGCGGGGGGTGGCGGAGGTGTATGCCGGCGGCGGGTGGGAGCAGGCGCTGGCCGGGTTGGCGCCGCAACTCAGCGCGGCGGACCTGGCGCTGGCCAACCTGGAATCGCCGCTGGGCTTTGAGAGGGTGAGCGGCGCGGGGGATAACAACCTGTGCGCGCCGGCGGAGGGGGTGCGCGCGCTGCAGCGCGCCGGGCTGGACCTGCTGGCGCTGACCAACAACC
>CAZCBJ010000194.1:252-7674 GCA_964496705.1 uncultured Anaerolineaceae bacterium
GCAGCCCGGGCTGCGCGGGGGCTGAATGCAGCGCCGGGACGCTGGATATCCTGCGCGCTGCGGGGCTGGAGGGGATCGGCGGCGGGGCGGTGCACCGCCAGGTGAACGGGCTGCGCCTGGTTTTCCTGGCCTTTGAGGATGTCTCAGCGCCGCTGGACCTGCAGGCGGCGGCGCGCCAGGTGGCGCAGGAGCGCGCGCGGGGGCGGCTGGTGGTGGTCTCGATGCACTGGGGGTTGGAGTATCAGGGCGCGCCGGATGAGGTGCAGCGCGCCCAGGCTCAGACGCTGGCTGACGCGGGCGCGGCGCTGATCTGGGGGCACCATCCGCATGTGCTGCAGACGGTGGAGTGGCTGCAGGGGGCGGGGCAGCCGGGCAGGGCGCTGGTGGCCTACAGCCTGGGCAATGCGCTCTTCGACCAGCCCTTCCTGCCCGAGACGCAGCGCTCGGCGCTGCTGCTGGTCACCCTGGGGCGCGAGGGGGCGGCGGAATACGCGCTGATGCCGTTCGATATCCGGCGGGGCAGGGCGGTCAGCGGTCAGTCCTGGCTTGAAGACGGCCGCCAGCCGTGATTCAATATCAGTCCAGCCCGCGGAAGGCATAGCAGCTCTGCGTCTGGCCATGGATGGTGACGCTCAGGTCGCCGCGCTCATCCTCGGAGACGGGGTAGGCGGAGAGGGGCGCCTGCAAAACGGCGTACCAGGCGCGGGCAGTGCTGGCGGCGACGTGGAAGGAGGGCCACGGGCGCGGGCGGCTGTCCTGAGCAGCCAGCGCGGCGCGGCAGGCCAACACCCCGCCCACCTGATCGCGCAGGGCGGGCGACAGGCGCGCGTCCTGGAAGCGGGCGGCCAGCGCCGGCACGGAGTCATCCGAGAGGCTGAGCAGATAAGCCGTGTCCAGCTCGCGCCCGGCGGCGGCGCGCGCCACGTTCTGGCGCACGATGAAGCCGTCCACGTTGAGCGCGGTCAGCGAAATGCCGAAGCCGAGCGTCACCACCACCAGCGCCAGCGCGAAATGGCGCATGCGGTCGGCCAGCTCCACCGCCACGGTGGCTGCCAGCAGGATGCCGATCCACACCATGAAGACGTGGGTGTAGGTGCGCAGGCGGGTGAAGCTGTAGGCGGCTTCATAGAGCAGCAGGCGCTGGAAGGCGGAAACCAGGATGACCGCCACCAGCCCCAGCAGCAGGATGCCCAGGCCGGAGAAGAGGCTGCGCTGCTGGCCGGAGGTGCGGCGGGTGATGGTGCTCAGCCCGAGGAAGAGCAGCAGGCTGATCACCGCCACCACCACCAGCTCGCCGAAGCCGCGCCGCGCGTACTCCGAAAAGGTGTACCCGTCCACTTGGATGTTGGCCTGACCGCCGAAGAAGTAGCGAAACTGGATGGCGACGAAGAAGATGAACAGCAGGTTGACGCAGCCCAGCACCACCACCGCCTCGGTCCAACCGAGGAAGGGCGGCAGCCAGGGCTTTTCGACGCCGATCAGCTTTTCGTTGCGGCTGACGGCCAGCGCGTGGGCGATGGCGCCGATCAGCAGATAGGCCAGGATGCAGATGTAGATGGCGCGGAAGATGTATTCGTCGAGATATTCGATGTTGAACAGGCGCAGAAAAGCGTCCAGTTGTTTGGAAAAAATCGGGTCGGCGGCAGCCAACAGCGAAGCCAGCAGCGCCACCACCGGCAGCGCCAGCAGCAGGCCGCGCAGCACGGCCCAGATGGGGCGCGGCGCGGTGGACTTTTTGGGCGCGGCGGGGGGCGCAGCCTCCGGCGATGTCCCGGACTCCGGCGGGGTTTCGCCGGCAGCGGCGCCGTTCTCTCCGCTGCCGTTTTTGCGGAACAACACGCCCACCGGGCGGGCCAGCGCGCTGCCCGACAGGCGCAGGAAACCCAGGAAATAATCGCTCAGGCTGTAATCCAGCCACTTGCCGCCCAGCCAGGTGAGCGCCAGCACCGCCATGGCGGTCAGCGTGATGGCGATGCTTATGAAGGTGGTGAAGGGTTCCTGGCGGATGAAGGTCACCGCGGCGAAGAACAGCACCGGCGCCAGCAGGATCGGGCTGGCGGGGGCGGGGCGGCGCTTCTCCCACCAGGTGAGCAGCGCGCCGGCGGCCAGGCAGATGAGGACAAACAGAAGAAAGTTGATGCCGGGTTCTTTTTTCCAGAAGAGCTGGTCAAAGCACCAGGCGGCGAACAGCGCCAGCAAACTGAGGCGGGTGGTGTGTTTAATTGGCATGGCAGACCTCGTTATCCGCGATGAGTGGCGGGTCAACACAGCAGACTGCCAGGCAGCGCTGGTCAGACCCATGCATAGCATACACCCAACGGGTTTGTTTTGCCACTCCCCAAATCCCCTTTCGCGCGCACCTGAGTGCTTGACGAGCGGGTGTCGAGTACAATGTGGGGGGAAGGAGTTGGGAATTAGGAGTTAGGAATTAGGAGTTAGGAGTTAGGAGTTAGGAGTAAAAAGTGAAGAGTAAGGAGTAAATCGTATACCTCATTACCCAGTACACAATAAGGAAACCATTCCATGCCTGATGAATCAAGCCTCAACCGCCAGGCCCACGACCTCTGGGAGCAGAACGCCGCTTTCTGGGACGAGCACATGGGCGAAGGCAACGATTTTCACCTCATGCTGGTTGCGCCGACCACCGAGCGCTTGCTGGCGCTGCAGCCGGGCGAGCGCGTGCTGGAGGTGGCCTGCGGCAACGGCGCCTTCGCCCGCCGCATGGCAGACTTGGGCGCGCGGGTGACCGCCACCGATTTCAGTGAGACGTTCATTGAGCGCGCGCGGGGGCATTCAAGCGCTTACGCGGGGCGTATCGATTACCGCGTGGTGGATGCCACCGACCCGGCCCAACTGCTGCCGCTGGGGGTGGGGAGCTTCGACGCGGCAGCGGCCAACATGGCGCTGATGGACATGGCCGAGATCGACCCGCTGTTGGGCGCGCTGGCTGAGTTGCTGCGCCCGGGCGGGCGTTTTGTGTTCTCGGTGACCCATCCAGCGTTCAATTCAATCTACAGTTACAAAGCGCTGGAGGAAGACGAGCGCGAGGGGCGGCTGGTGTTTACTCACCTGATCAAGACGCGCGGCTATTTGACCCCCGCTGCGCAGCGCGGTGAGGGGGTGATCGGTCAGCCTGCGCCGCACTACTACTTCCACCGCCCGATCAGCGCGCTGCTCAATGCCTGCCTGCGGGCGGGATTCATGGTGGATGGGTTTGAGGAGCCGGCTTTCCCGGCTGGCGCGCCGGCCAAACGCCCGCTTTCCTGGGAGAATTATCCCGATTTTCCGCCGATATTGGTGGTGCGGGTGACGCGGTAGGGGCGGGTCTGTGTGGCACGTAGGGGCGGGTCTGAGGAATGTATGGGTCAATTGGTTTTTAGGGAACAGACCCGCCCCTACTTGTTGATTTTCGATTTCGGCTGTATCCTTTAAGACATCCATTCTGATTTGGTTATCTCCTCATCACCCGTCCCATCTCACCGATGACACTTTTATTCACCTGCCTGATCGTTGAAGACAATCCCAAGCTGCGCGCGGCGCTGCACAGCGGGCTGGAGGCCACCGGCGCGGTGCGCGTGACCGGCGGCTGCGCCAGCGGCGAGGATGCCCTGGCGCTGTGCTTGGGCGCCGACGCCCCGCCGCAGGTGATCCTGATGGACGTGCAATTGATCGGACCGCTCAACGGCATCCAGGCGGCGGTCGCCATCCGGCGCGAATTCCCGCGCCTGCCGGTGGTGTTCTATTCCATCCAGGACGACGACGCTTATTACCGCGATTTCCGCCGCTCGGGCATCCTCAGCCATTACGCCTACGTGCGCAAGACCAATTACCTGCTGCCGGAGATGATCGTTCCGCTGCTGCGCGACGCGGTCTCGGGGCGCAGCTTCATCGACCCGGAGATCGAATCGCGCGTGCAGGAGGTGCGGCGCAAGGACGAGCAGTCGCCGATGGCGCTGCTGGAGCCGAATGAGCAGGTGGTGGCGCGCATGCTGGCCCAGGGGCTGACCAACGAGCAGATCGCCACGCGGCTGGGCTTCCGCGACAAGCGCACCATCTCGCGCACCAATGGGCAGATTTACGCCGCCTGGGGGCTGGATATCAGCGCGACGGATGAGAAGGTGGCGCGCACGCGCGCTTCGATCATCGTCCAGAGCGGGCGGCTGATCGTGTGGGATGAGCAGGGGGCGGCGCGCGTGCAGAACGAGCGCGGCGACTGGGTGCCCTGGGAGGAGGGGTGAGCGGTATTTTCCTGCTCGACTGGGCGGCGCTGGCGGTGTCGCTGTTCAACGTCGTGCTGATGCTCTGGCTGGGGCTGACCGTGCTGCTCAACGCCGACCGGCGCACATGGGGGGTTTGGCTGGCGGCGGAAGGGCTGCTGATGGGGGCGGCCTTTTTCATCGCCCATTCGTCCATCCTCGCCCGCGACGCCCAATCCTTCGGTCCGGGGGTCAATTTTTGGTGGCAGGCCGGTTGGGGGCCGCTGGTGGCCTCGCCCTTCGCCTGGTACGTGATGATGCTGTGGTATTCGGGCTTCTGGGATGACCGGCGCAGCGCGCTGCACCGCCGCCAACTGCCCTGGTTTGTGCTGACCGTGCTGCTGAGCCTCTTCCTGGTGGGGCTGCTGCTGCTGGCCAACCCGCTGCCCAACATCTGGCAGGCCGCCCAGCTCGACCTGGGCGGGATGCCGGCGCTGGGCGGAATCCCGCTGCTGTTCCTCGGCTTCCCGCCCTACATCCTGATGAGCATCGGTCTTTCGCTGGACGCGCTGCTGCGCCCGGCTCCGCCGGCGCGCTGGATGGGCACGCGCGCGCGCCAGCGCGCCCGTCCCTGGCTGGTGGCGGCCACGCTGGCCCTGCTGGCAGTCAGCGTGGTGGTGGGTGGGCTGCTGTTCTGGCTGGTGTTCGTCCGCCAGCGCCCGATCCCCTGGGAGGAATACCTGCGCCTGGCGGATGCGATCATCTGGGTGGATTTCATCCTGGCGGCGCTGATCGGGCTGGCGATCCTGCTGCTGGGGCAGGCGCTGGTCTCGTATGAAGTGTTCACCGGCAAAATCCTGCCGCGGCGCGGTTTTTTTCGCCAGTGGCGCAACGCGGTCATCCTGGCGGCGGGGGTCAGCGCGGCGCTCTCGGCCAGCCTGACGCTGCAATTACGCCCGATATACAGCGTGCTGCTGGCGCTGCTGCTGATGACCACCTTCTACGCGCTGGCTGGCTGGCGTGCGCACGTCGAGCGCGAGGAGAGCATCCACCGTCTGCGCCCGTTCGTCTCCAGCCCGCGCCTCTACGAGCGCTTTTTCGACAACGCCGGGGAGGGGCTGCCGCAGGTGGATGTGTCGCTGCCCTTCACCGCGCTGTGCCAGGACGTGCTGGGGGTGCGGCGGGCGGTGCTGCTGCCGGCGGGGGCGCTGGCTGCGCTGGCTGGCGCGCCGCTGCGTTTTCCCCCCGCAGAAGAGAGCGAATTGCCCGCGCTGGGCGACCTGCGCGAGCGCTTTGCGCCGGGCGTCATCGGTCTGCCGCTGGAGGGCGGCGGGCAGGGCTTCGTCTGGGCGGTGCCGCTGTGGTCGGAGCGCGGGCTGATCGGCGTGCTGCTGCTGGGTGAGAAGGTTGACGGCAGCCTGTTTTCGCAGGAGGAGATTGAGATCGCCCGCGCGGGCGGCGAGCGGCTGGTGGACCTGCAGGCTTCGGCTGAGCTGGCCCGCCGCCTGATGAGCCTACAGCGCCAGCGCCTGGCGCAGTCACAGGTGCTGGACCGGCGCGCGCGGCGCGTGCTGCACGACGACGTGCTGCCGCGCCTGCACACCGCGCTGCTGGGGCTTTCAGCTCAGCCGCCGGAGATGCTCAGTCCCGGCGACCGCGAGGCGATTGACCTGCTGACCGGGGCGCACCGCCAGATTTCAGACCTGCTACGCGAGATGCCCGCCGCCGGCGCGCCGGAGCTGGCGCGCCTGGGGCTGCTGGACGGGCTGCGCCAGGTGCTCGAAGGCGAGCTGCGGGATGCTTTCGAGCGCGTGGCGTGGCGGGTGGGTGAGGGGGTGGAGGAGCGCTGCCGGGAGCTGGGGGCGCTGGAGGCGGAGGTGGTGTTCTACGCGGCGCGCGAGGCGCTGCGCAACGCGGCGCAGCACGCCCGGGCGGCGGATTCATCTGCGCCGCTGCATTTGTGCGTCTCGGCGGACTGGGCGGGCGGGCTGCGCTTGGTGATCGAGGACGACGGGGTGGGGATGGCGGCGGGCGGTGGGACGCGCGGCAGCGGCCAGGGCCTGGCGCTGCACTCCACGCTGATGGCGGTGGTGGGCGGCTCGCTGGCGCTGGAGAGCGCGCCGGGCGAGTACACCCGGGTGGTGCTGAGCTTGCCGGGGTGAAATTTGACTTCGTTTGAGCCTGGCGATCGGACTGGGCGCGGGCTGAGATCGTTGGTGTATCGGGAGGTGAGCAAATGTCTGCAATGGATAGGCTGGACACGTTATTCGCAGTCACCGCGCTGGCCTTCCAGCTGGTGCTGATCGCGCACTTTGCGCTGCGCAAATGGCGCTTTGCGACGGCGCTGCGCTACGGACCGATCGTGTACGCGCTGAGCATCCCGGCGGTGGTGGTGAGCGCTGTGCTGTTGGCGGGGGGCAAGCCCTGGGGACTGTGGCTGGGCGGGTTCCTGTACCTGGTCTGGGCGCTGTTCGGCTACATGGTGGAATATGCGCGGCGCATCGAGTGGCGCAGCCCGATCCGCCCGGGGGTGTTTGTCCCGTATGTGCTGCTCTACCTGGCGACAGTGATGTTCTACTGGTTCCCGCTGGCGCTGGTGGCGAAGGGGCTGTGGTATGTCTACGCGGCGCTGTTTGTGATCAGCACGGTGCTGAATGTGACCTCGCACAAAGGACCTGGAAAATAGACCGCGAGCGGATTGCGGCAGCGCCGCTGTCTGCGGTTTGTAGTCATCCAGAAGGGGGAAAATTCGCTCCTCCGGGCGGTTGTTTTCACGCCAGCCGCGTGCTATGATGAACATGGGTGCAGGGGTCAAACTGGCTGGCAAGGGTTGGTTGCGTGTGAAGGAGGCTGAGATGAAATACCGGGTTCACCGCCTGGAAGTGAAGGCGAATACGATCCAAGAGGAACTGGAGAAGTTCCTGAACCAATTGGAGGGCGAGGTGCTGGCGGTCGTCCCGCATGTTACGCCCACATTCCAAATGATGGGACCCACGGCCAAGGTGAATTTCCTGCTGATCGTGGAGAAGGTCGAGCGGCGCTGAGCGCGGGGAGGGGGCGGATGATCGAAACTTGCGCGGGCATCTGGTTGTATTGTTCTGCGCCGCGTGCCATGATGGAACTGCAGCCTCAAGCTGTTGGGCTGCGGGAGGAATAATGGAGGAGCGGCGCGGATCAACGGATTGACGGTTGTCGGTTGTCGGTTGTCGGTTGTCGGTTGTCAGTT
>CAZCBJ010000195.1:0-7624 GCA_964496705.1 uncultured Anaerolineaceae bacterium
TTAAACGCTAAAATATTGTTGTTATGGAAATTCAAAGCGCACTAACAATCATTAAAACATATCCTTTTGCCGATATTGACACAGACCAGGGAACAATAAGAAAGCATTTGCCCACAAATGAGTTAAACGCTGATTTAATACGTTCCTATCTGGCTACTTACAAAAGGATAATGCTTGTGCCAAAAAGATTGATGGGAACAAGCCCACAAAGGCAGGTACAGGAAGCCATAACGCTTGACCTTTCCGCTTTGCAACCGGTAAACGGTTTGTCTGGTTTTGATGGCCCGCCAATGGTGGCCAATAACAACAATTCGGAGTTATACCGGATAATGTACGAGAACGCCAAAGAGGAAGCCAGGGAGTACAAACGAAAGTATGAGGATGCCATTGCTGACAAACACAAGGCCGAATTAGAATTAGCCGGTAATAAAAACAGCGTAGTAGGAGACATAGCCCAGGGATTGGCCGGTTTTGCGCCTATGATTATGGGCGGCATGGGTAAAACGCCAGTTGGCGTTGGTGAAGCGCCGCAACCACAAGCCCAGCCAGCCAATAATTTTAAGCCTGTTTCTGATGTAAAGTTACAAGCCATTATTAGGGCTTATTCCAACCTGGACGAAATGGCCAAACAAAAAGTTTATGACTTACTGGCTAAGGTGTTTTCCGATTTGTCGGTTATCGACCGGCTTCAATTTTAAACTTTAACAATTGTGTTTTATGCAAAAATTTAATGTAACGGTAACAATTGAGGCTTCCGATGTTATGATGGCCGGACTTGCAAAAGAAGGCATTCAGAACGTTTTAAACGAACTTGGGGAGCATCAAAATTTTTTAATTGAATTAGCAGACCCGGCCAAGGCAAAAGGTTATAAATATAAAATATTAACCCTTATTAATAACCCTATTGTTAAAAAATTAGCCGGTAGTTTCGGAGGGTAAAACATGAATCCATTAATAGCTGCAACGGCAGCCGATAGTATTAGCAAAGGCATTGAAAACGGCAATGTTGAAAAACTGGGCAATACAGCCATGAAACCGTTTAAAACAATGCTGATAGTGGTGGTTGTTGCAATTGCCGGGTTTTTCATTTACAAAGCTGTAAAAAACGCCATTGCCAAAGCCAAAGCAACCGCAAACAACAGGCAGGACATTATAAACAACCCAACCACACAGGCGCAAATTGAATCAAACCGCCTGGCACGGGCCAAACAATATGCCACCCGCCTAAGAACCGCCTTTAATCCTTCGGGCTATTCCTGGCTGATTAGTACCGACTTTACCAACCTGGCGTCTGTTTTTTCGGTAGCCGATGAAATGAAGGCTAACGGTGTTCCATTCTCTTATGTTGCAAACGCTTATTATGCCGCTTATAATGACGATTTGGCCAAAAGGCTACAATCTGAACTTAACAGCAGCGAATTAACCAAGTTTTATTCAAAGGCCGGAATGAATGGCTTTAACGGGCTTAATGGCCTTAAAAAGAACCCTAACTCTAAACCTGTTTATTATGCTTACTAATGAAGTATTTACCAAACAAATGTTGCCTGTTACATTAAAACACGAGGGGGGTTATGTAAACATAGCACTTGACAAAGGCGGCGAAACTTACCGGGGTATTTCCCGAAAATCTAACCCCGACTGGCAGGGCTGGGCTATTCTTGAAAAATACAAACCTTTAACCAGGGGCGACATTATTAACGATGCCGGGTTAAAACAGGCCGTTAGCGATTTGTATTTTACCAAATATTTCAAAAAAAACAATTTACACCTTTTAAATTCGTGTTTGGTAGCCTTGCAGTTGTTTGATTTTGCCGTACATGGCGGTTTATCGGTTGTGCGCCTTCAAAAACAAATTAACAAGGTTTTTAACCGTGATTTAAAAGCGGACGGCGTTTTAGGGCCTAAAACCATTGAAGCCATTAACAGCATTAACCCGGAGTTAATGGCACACCAAATTTTGTTTTTAAGGCGTGAGCATCTTATTGGAATTTTACAACGTAATCCGCAACAAAGTAGGTTTGAAGCCGGATGGAACAATAGGATTGATTACATGAGGTATTTAATTAAACAATATGCCTTATTAGATTAGTTGGGAGTACAATAATGAGCAAAAAAGAACCAATATTTTGCAAAGTCTGGAGAGGAACACAGGTAAAAAACGGATTAAAAGCCCTTAGATATTGCATTGAAAACAAAAAAGATGTTGATAATGCTTTTATAGTTAAAAACTTGGGGTTTGTTTCCTTTAAATACGGCAAAGAAGGCAATTCTGAAAAAGACTTTAAAGGCGGTTACGGAATTTCTCACATCATTGCAAAAAGGGATTATGAGAAAAAGGGAGCAGGTTTAAAAACTGCTGAAAAAATCATTGACGTTTTAGTTTTTGGCAAAATAACAAAAACAATCGCCGAAAAAGGAACAATTCAAATTGAGAAAGATGATTACAGGGCCATTTTATCCTTAAACTGGCACAATGACAAAGTTATTTGGCTATTAACAGGATTTAAACTAAGGCTTTGATGAACCCGGAAAGGTTTGTACTTGTCCGGGCCTACGCATCAAACACCTACATTTTGTCGTTGCCTGATGGGTGCAAAGCCTTCAACAAATTTAATACTAATATTTTGAATTGTCAAACAATGAGATTTGGAGAATATTAAATGATTTCAAAGGAAACATTTTTAAAACAGATTATTGAACCAACCCTTTACTATGAGGGTGGTTACTCAAATAACCCACTCGATAAGGGGGGGGAAAGTTACCGGGGTATTACCCGTAAAAACTTTCCCTATTGGCCCGGTTGGCGATTTGTGGATAATGCAAAACCTTTGGCCAATAACGCCTATGTTTTAAAGGCTGAACCATTGGTACGGGATTTCTACTATACCGATTTTTTCCAGTTCCATAAATTTCACGAACTAAACAGCGTTAAAGTGGCGGCTGCGCTTTTTGATTATGCCGTACATGGCGGTTATTCGGTAAAAGGATTACAAACCTTGCTTAATAACCAGTTTGGGGAAAAACTTGTAATTGATGGCAAAATAGGCCCTTTAACCATTGCAGCCGTTAACAGGGCAAACGAAAGCAAGCTGATTAATGCTATTATGGACTGGCGTAAAGGATACCTTGATAAAGTGATTCAAAACAACCCATCGCAACAAGTTTTTAAAAAGGGATGGAATAACCGGCTTGCTTCATTATCTGAGGTTTTGGGAGTTGTTAAAGAAAACCCCGTAAAAAGTGGTTTGGGGGTTATGTTAATCGTGGGCCTTGTGGGGTGGTTTGTGTTTTTCAGGAAAGGAGCAAACCATGAAAAACTGGATTAAAGGCACATTTACCGATAACGGATAGTGTGGGAGAGCGTGTTACGTTTTCGCCGGGGGACGAAAACGCCCGAACGGGCGAAGTAATTTATTATTAATCAAATAAAAACACAATCTTATGAGTAAAATTATTGTAGAAATACAAATCGAAACACTGCCTAAAGCGGTTTTAAAGGATTTGCTTTCATTTTGTAAAAGTAGCTCATTGAAAAAAAGGTCAACTATCAATGAGATTCAGAGCGTTAGTTTAGAATTTCTGTATAACTACGATAATGAAATGAGCGAAATTCAATCAGATGCTATTGTTTACAACGCATCAAAGCATGATGTTGATAATGAAATTAATGAAAGGGTTTAATACTATTCATTATGTGTGCTAACAGCGGCACACCTTGAAACGGTTGCTTTGCTCAAAATAGAGAAAGACAAAAAGGGCAGGCCTGAAATAAAACGGGTTATTACTTTTTATTCTAACTGGATTAAAGATAAAACGGTTTATTCGGTTTATATGATTGTCAGAGAAGGGAAAAACGGCCATGTGTATTATGACCACATTATCATTAAAAAAATGAACCTTGACTGATAGAACTCCGAAACCACGTTTAAAACGTTGGGTTATCGTGCAAAATATCAATCAAGGTTTATACAAAGTTAATTGTAAAACTTTTTATCTGCAAGTACTTAGGAGCAAACAATGAAAAACTGGATTAAAGGCACATTTACCGATAACAACGGCACGCCTTCATTTAAACGCCAGATTGCGGCTTTTTTAACCGTTATTTTTTGCGTTGGGCTGTTCACCGGCAAAGGGGCGGCACACCTTGAAACGGTTGCTTTGCTTATTGGTGGCGTATTATCAGTAACCGGAATCGAAAAATTTTCAAAAAACTAATTTATGAAACGAGATTTAAAACCTTTGGGTTTATTGCTTTCGCTGCTGTTTATGGCAATAACCATCATGCTGTTATTTGGTTCGTGTTCGGGCAAAAAGTATTTACCACAGGTACAAACCATTGAAACCCTTAAAACGGTTGAAAAAACTGTTTTTAAAGATACTACCATAACCCGAACCATTCCGGGCGATACGGTCATAGTTGAAAAGCTGCTACCCGGCAAAGTTCCCGATATGGAACCAATTAAAGCCGAAAATGAGTATGCCATAGCCCGGGCGTGGGTATATAACGGTAAACAGGTGATTCACCTTTTAATAAAACCAAAGGTATTTGAATTTGCGTTGCAAAATAAAACGCAAATAAAACATGTTGACCGTGTTAAAACCGTTGAAAATACAACACTTGTAAAGCACATACCAAAATGGTTGTTTTGGTTGCTCGCTGTTTTGTTGGCTAACCTCGCTTTTACGGTTTACAGGTTCAAGAGAACCGGGAGGATTTTTTAATGAAAAGCAAGTTTAAAACAGGCGAATTTGGAACAGTTTACACCCAATTTAAACGCAAACCCAAACAGGCAATAAAGCATTTAATGAAAGTAAAAGAAGGTGAGGCCGTTGCTGCCATGTACCGGCACAACATCGGTTTTATTGATATTGTTTGGGGCGAAAACAACCCCGAAACTAACAAAGGCTTTGGGCTAAAACACATTATCGAGAAACACGGTAAGGAAATTAAACAACTCGGCTTTAATATCGAGGACTTTATTCCTATTGTAGTGCAGTATGGTGAAGTAAACTTAAAAAAATCTGAAAGTGATAAAAAGGTTTTTGAAAGCAAGATGTTTCGGTTTGTTGTTGCTTTAGACCATAAGCGAAACAAGAAATGGCTATTAACAGCCTTTGATTTAAGGCCAAAAGTCTATAAAAAATGAAAACCGCCAGAACAGTTCTCGGTGGCGGTTTTACATGCAAGCCCCTGCCTTGCAAAACATTTAAAACTTTACCGAAACTGTTAAAAACATCGACGCTAACAGTATTACGCAACTGCGCTGTATGTTGCAACGGCATAACACAAAGGTAATTACTTTAAAAAGTTTTTCCAAATAATTAAGGAGATATTAAAATGTTAGGATTTTTAGACAATTTATTTTTAAAGCTGGAAGGTAAAGAACCGGCTAAAAAAAGCACAAAAAAGCAACCGGCCAAAAGGCCCGTTAAAACCATTGTGCCGGATTACAACGAAATAAAAAAGCCCATTGAACCAGACCGCATAGGGCGCAAAACTTTAAACAGTCAAAAGATGGGGCTTGGTTCGTTGCTTTACCATTTTTTGGTTGATAAAAGCAAGGCCGGCTTGGATGGATGGAAAGACGATAAAGAAAAGTTTAAAACCGATTTGCTGAACGATATAAAAACCTTTCTCTTTGGCAAATGGGAAAAGCCCTGGATTCCAGGCCTTATATTTAATTCAACTAATAAGGTTATTTCGGGTTTTCGTGGTTACAATGGCAATACATTTCACAACAGCGTAAACATATTAACACTTTCTCAAAATGCCGGGGAAAGCCCTTATTTTATTGCTTTAAAAAGGCTTATAAAAGAAGGTGGCACAATTCTGAATAAAGACAAGGTTTGTTCGGTATTGTCTTATATACCCATTAAAAAAGATGGTAATCCTGAAAAAATTGCCTTTATGCTGCCTATGGCGCACAAAGTAATAAATTTGGATTACGTGGATGGCGTTAAAAAACCAAAGATTAAAACAATCGAGTTTGAAAATCTTGAATTAAACGAATATGTTGAAAACTTTATTAAAGTTCTAAAAGCTACCCGGCGTATTCCTAAGGTCATTTACGACCAGGCAGACAAAGCCTATTACGTAAGCAACCCACCACTATATACAACCGATGAAATACATTTGGTTAATATCAATCAATTTAAAAATATTGGCGGCTATTATTCTACTCTGTTCCACGAAATTATACACTCTACCAAAAACCCCAAACGCTTAGGCCGTGGTGGCGAAAAAACTAAAAAATTACCCTATGCAAATGAGGAACTTGTGGCCGAAATGGGCGCAATGATTCTATGCGCTGAATTAGGTTTGGAGTATGGTCGCCAAAACTCACTAACCTACCTTAATGGTTGGTTAAAAGGAGTAAAGGGCGATTCCGATAATGCCATGTTAGAAGCGTATGCCTTTGCCTGCGATGCCGTTGAATATTTGATTAAAGGCGTGAACTTTGAAAAACTTGTACCTAAATCAATGCAAAACAGGGCAAAAGAAACCGTTTTACCCGATGGCGAACCCACCCCACCCTCACCGGAACCGGAAAAACCGGCAGCCAAAGAAACCACGCCACAAAAACCATCCAAGCCAATAAAAGCAAAGGTTTTGGATAAAACCGTTAAAGCTACGGCCCAACAAGCCGTAACCGACTTAATGCAATTGCCAAAATATAAAAAGATTGGTGCAATGGTAGGCACAATTATTTTTAAGGAGTTTAAGGATGATACTCAAAAGGCCGTTTCTTTAAGTGATACCGAAACCTTTAAACTGAAAATGTTTAAAAAGGCCGAAAGTACCGAACTGGTAGAAAGCGACTATAAGATGTATGAGGAAACATACACTTTAACCGACTTTGGCCGTGAGTTTATAAACGCGGTTAAAGGCCGTTTAAGCACCTTGCACGGCCAAAAATACATGAATCCGCTTTTTGGATTAGCCGGTATTAACGAAGTTAACGAACAGTTTAACCATGAATTGGATTTGTTAATTAATGGCAAACTGCCTAAAAACCATGTGTTTTATATGGGTGAGCCATCGAGCAACTTAATTGAGACCGGCATTGTAGATTTACCGATAGAATTATCTGCAAAACGTTTGAAAGAAAAATCAATGCAGGAAAATCACAAGTTTAATTTAGAGTTGCTTAAAAATCTTCCTATTGCCATTCAAAACCCAATAGCCATTTTCAACAGCAAGACTAAAGAAAAAACCAAAGTGGTTTTAACAGAACTCAAAAACAATGGAGCAAATTTTCTGGTTATAATTCGTTTGCGAACGGGCAAAAACAACATTGTAGTTAACGATATTAAAAGCATATACCCCAAAACAGATATTAACGGGCTTTTAAATTGGATTACAAACAGGCTTATGGTGTGGGTTGATAAAACAAAAATCCTTAGTTTTATTTCAACCCAATCGACCAGTTTGATTGGAGGCGGAAAAAGAACTAAGGATTATGTTACAAAGATAATTCAAAACTTTGAAAATCGCAATACTTCTTTAAATGGAGTTAAAGCCCCTCAAAATGTATTTGGTTTCACAAAAATAAACCGCATAAAAAAAACCAAAACCTATAAATTAAAAGGTGAAATAGGGGCGTTTTTAGGCGAATATGAACGG
>CAZCBJ010000196.1:0-7543 GCA_964496705.1 uncultured Anaerolineaceae bacterium
CAGCGAGTGGAACAGCCCGCCCGGCCCGCCGTTCTCGCCGTAGACCTGGCGGATGCCGTACTGCTGCGGCACTCGCCAGTCCTGCTCCCACAGCTCGAAGCGGTTGCCCACCTCGATGGAGATGACCGCGAATGTGGCGCCTTGCAGCGCTTCCTTGCGGTCGGTGGTGGCGTGAAGCTCGAAAGGCAGGTTATTCTTGGCGATGTAACGCCGGCCGACCTCTTCGACGCGCTTCAAGGCGGTGGGGTTGATGTCGAGCAGGGTGACCTTGCTGCCCTCGAACACCTTGCTGCGCAGGACATCCCCCAGAGTGCCCAGGCCGAAGTTAGCGCTTCCCGCGCCGATTAATACGATATGTTGCTGCATGTTGAGTTCTCCTGATGGAAAATATGAAGTACGCTTATGCCCGAATTCTACTCCCCAATCAAACCCTTGACCAGTAACAAGTGTCCTATCATTAGAGAATGTTAATCCAGCCGCCGCACCGTGGGCGTGGTATTTTGGAGAAGTTTGGTATACAATAATGCGCGATTTTATATTGCGTGGGTGTGCATTTTCGGGATCACATATCTTCATTCATAATCCATGTCTCCCCCAACCCACCTTACACTTCACCCTTTATGAGGTAACCTGTGCCCACTGAACAAGATATTCTCACCGCCCTCTCCCGCGTGATGGACCCCGAGCTCAACCGCAGCCTGACCGACCTGAACATGATCCAGGATGTGCAGGTGAACGGATCCCGGGTGGCTTTCACCATCGCACTCACCGTGCCGGGCTGCCCGCTGAAAAACAAGATCGAAGCCGACGCGCGCCAGGCAGTTCTGGCAGTGGACGGCGTCAAAGAGGCGTCCATCCAGTTCCGCGGGATGACCGACGAGGAGCGCCAGGCCATCGGCCTGCGCCCGGTGCAACTGCCCAAGCTCAATTCATTCAATAAGATCGACCGGGTGATCGCAGTGATGAGCGGCAAGGGCGGGGTGGGCAAGTCTTCGGTCACCGCGCTGCTGGGCGCCGAGTTGGCTCGCCGCGGCAGCCGGGTGGGCATCCTGGATGCCGACGTGACCGGGCCGAGCATCCCCAAGCTGTTTGGCATGCCGCCGGGCGGGCTGCGCGGCTCCGAGCAGGGCATCCTGCCGGGCATCACCGCCAGCGGGATCAAGGTGGTGTCGATCAACCTGCTGCTGCCGGACGAGAACATGCCGGTGGTGTGGCGCGGACCGATGGTCTCGGGCGCCATCCGCCAGTTCTGGACGGATGTGCTGTGGGGCAAGCTGGACGTGCTGCTGGTGGACCTGCCCCCCGGCACCTCAGACGCGGCGCTGACCGTGATGACCAACCTGCCCATGGACGGCGTGCTGCTGGTCACCACCCCGCAGCAGTTGGCCGCCATGGTGGTGCGCAAGGCGATGCACATGCTCCACGAGGTGAAGACGCCCATCCTGGGTGTGATCGAAAACATGAGCTACTACCGCTGCCCCGACACGGGCAAGCCGCACTACATCTTCGGCCCCAGCCACGCCGATGAGGTGGCCGAGGCAGCCGGCGTGCCGGTGCTGGCCCGTCTGCCGATTGAACCGCAGGTGACCGAACGCTGCGATGCCGGTCAGGTGGAACAGGTACGCCTGGACGAGATTGAGTCCCTGACTCATCAGGTGCTGGCAGCGGATACCGCCAAAGCTTGAGGTTAAATGAATCAATCCCCCTATCCCTCCATTTACAATCAGCCCGCGCAGGATGTCCTTGAGGACATGCAGCGCGGGTTCATCCTGCGCGTCTACGGCTGGATGACCCTCGGCCTGGCGGTCACCGCCGCTGCGGCCCTCTTCACCCTTTCCATCCCGATTGTGCTGCAAACTCTGCTGACCAACCGCCTGCTGTTCTTCGGCATCCTGATCAGCGAGCTGGTGCTGGTGATGGCGCTGACCGGGCTGGTCAAGCGCATGTCGCCCGCGGTGGCCGCACTGGTGTTCTTCTTCTACGCCGCGCTGAACGGCGTCACCTTCGCGCTGCTCTTCTTGCTGTACACATTCAGCTCGATCGCGCTGACCTTCGGCATCACCGCCTGCACCTTCGGGATCATGACGCTGTTTGGCTACACCACCCGCCGCGATCTGACCAAAATCGGCAGCCTGCTGATCATGGCGCTAATCGGAATGGTGCTGGCCTCGCTGGTCAACCTGCTGCTCAATAACCCGGCCATCTACTGGATAACCACCTGGCTGGGCGTGCTGATCTTCATCGGTCTGATCGCTTATGACACCCAAAAGCTGAAACGCATCAGCCTGGCCTTGGGCGCAGACGGCGAGATGATGCACCGCGCCTCGATTATGGGCGCGCTGAGCCTCTACCTGGACTTCATCAACCTGTTCCTGCTGCTACTGCGCATCCTCGGGCGGCGCAAATGAGCGCAGCCGCTCGCGCACCAGATCCGCCAACAGCGCAGCGGTGCGCGTGAAGTCGGCGTCGCCACGCAGGATCAGATCGGCGTGAACGCGCGAGGGTTCCACGTATTTGTGGTGCCCAATGTACGCTGATTCCAGGTAGTAGTTGGCGATGGATGCCGCGCCGGAGTCGATGATCGGGTCATAAGCCTCGCCCAGGTTGCGCATCAGTCGGCGCAGGGCGCGCTTTTCGCCTTCCAGCTCCAGGAACAGGCGCAGGTCAAACAACCGGCGGATGTCGGGCAGATGCAGCACCATCAGGCCTTCGACCAACAGGATGTCGGGGTGCTGTGGGGCTGCAGCGGCTGTCCGGATATCGGCGTGAAGTTGGGCGGCGTCAATCGAATCGGGGCGGTTGTAGTCGGGCGTGTCGCGGCCGGTGGAGGGCGAGCGAAAGCGCGGGATGCTCGTGTCGGGCAGGAAATAGGCATCGGTGGAGATCAACTCCGCCCGCAGAGAGGGCTGACCGCTGCGCAAAAAGTCCAGCAGCGCCCCGGCAAAGGTGCTCTTGCCCGAAGCCGAGCCGCCAGCCAGGCCGATGAGATAACTGCGCGGTGCCTGTCGCATGTCAGACATGTCTCAGGGGTTGGCGGGGCGCATACGCCGCGCGAAGAGGAACTTGGTCAGCTCAGCGGCCGCGGAGGGGACCAGCACCAGGGGCAGGATTTGAACCCACTGCGCCCAACCCAGCGCCTCGGTCTTGAAAATGATCTCCAGGAAGGGCACATAGATGACCGCGAAGATCAACACCAGCGAAGACAGCACCGCCCAGTTCATCCATTTGTTGGTAAAAACACCAATTTTCGACAGGGGGAAATACTCGGAGCGAGCGGTGAAGGCGCGGAACAGCTCGGAGATGCTCAGGGTGGCAAAGGCCATCGTCTCAGCGAACTCAGAATGAGTGGAGGAGCTGCGCCCAATCCAGAAGGCGATCAGCGTCACGCTGGTGATGGCAACGGTCTGCAGCAGGATGCCGATCTGCATGTAACGGTTGATGATCGGTTCGTTGGTGGGGCGCGGCGGCTGGTGCATGATGTCGGGGTCGCCCTTCTCAGTGGAGAGCGCCAGCGCCGGAGCGCCGTCGGTGATCAAGTTGAGCCACAGCAACTGCAGCGGGGTCAGCGGACTGCCCCAGCCAAACAGCGTGGCCAGGAAGATGATCAGGATCTCAGCCACATTGCAGGAGAGCAGGTAATAGACGAATTTGCGGATGTTGCTGTAGATGATGCGCCCTTGCTCGATGGCTGAGACGATGCTGGCGTAGTTGTCGTCGGTCAGCACCATGTCAGCCGTCTCCTTGGCCACGTCGGTGCCGGTGATGCCCATCGCCACGCCGATATCGGCGCGCTTGATAGCCGGGGCGTCGTTGACCCCGTCGCCGGTCATCGCCACCACCTCGTGGTTGGCGCGCAGCGCGTCCACGATGCGCATCTTGTGTTCGGGAGAGACGCGCGCGAACACGTCCGTGCGCAGCACCTCGCGCTGCAGCGCGGCATCGTCCATCTGGTTGAGGTCGGCGCTGGTCAGGATTTGATGACCGGGATGCAGCAAGCCGATGTTTTCAGCAATGGCGCGCGCGGTGTTGGGGTAATCACCGGTGATCATGATGGTGCGGATGCCGGCGGTGCGCGCCTTCTCCAGCGCGGGGGTGACCTCTTTGCGCGCCGGGTCAATCATGCCGATCAGACCGACGAAGACCAGGTCGCGCTCCAGATCATCGGCTTTCATCTCGGACGGGCGCTCGGGGATCAGGCGGTAAGCCACCCCCAGCACGCGCAGCGCATCCTGGGTCATGCGGTCGTTGGCGCTGAGGATGCGCATGCGCGCGGCTTCGTCCAGCGGGCGGGTGTGGCGGTCGTCCATACTCTGATAGCGGCTGCACAATCCCAGCACCACGTCCGGGGCGCCCTTGACCGCCACCGCGTACCATTCTTTTTGCTCCTCGCCATAGATAGGCGAGATATCATTGTCGCGCGGCTGCTCGATGCGGTGCAGGGTGAGCATGCGCTTGCGCACCGAGTCGAAGGGAATTTCGTCATTGCGCGGATAAGCGCCGCTGAGCTGCGGCACCAGCGCGCCCGCCTTGGCCGCCGCGACCAGGATGGAGCCTTCGGTCGGGTCGCCGACCATGCGGTATGAAGCGCTGCCGTCCTCGTTTTGGGTCATCTCCAGATGCGCGTCGTTGTTCAGCACCCCCACCCACAGCGCGGTGGTCACCGCGGGATACTCCTTGAGTTCCACCTTCTCGCCGCCGCGCAGAAAATCACCGCTGGGGGCGTAGCCGCTGCCGGTGACTTCGAAGAGCTGCCCGTCCACCCACAGACGGGTGACGGTCATCTCATTCTGGGTGAGGGTGCCGGTCTTGTCGGAGCAGATCACGGTGGCTGAGCCGAGCGTTTCCACGGATGCCAGGCGGCGGATGAGCGCGTGTCGGTGCACCATCTCCTGCATGCCCATCGCCAGGCTGATGGTCACCACGGCGGGCAAACCTTCCGGCACGGCGGCGATGGCCAGGCTGACGGCGATCATGAAGACGCCCACGATCTCCTCAGCGGTGAAGTTGGAGCGAAATAGGCCGACCACAAAAACCAGCCCGCAAACCGCCAGCGCAGCCCAGCCCAGGGTGCGGCCAAGGGCGTCCAGGCGCTTTTGCAGCGGGGTTTCTTCTTCGTCCACGCTTTGCAGCATACCGGCGATCAACCCAAGCTGGGTACGCATCCCCGTGCCAACCACCACGCCCCTGCCGCGCCCGTAGGTCACGGTGGTGCCCATGAAGGCGGTGTTGCGCTGGTCACCGAGGGGGATATCAGCTTCCAGGCGCCCTGAAGCGCTCTTATGCACCGGCACCGATTCGCCGGTCAGCGCGGCTTCTTCCACCTGCAGGTTGGCAGCTTCGAGCAGGCGCAGGTCGGCGGGTACGAAGTTGCCCGCCTCGAGGAAGACAATGTCGCCCGGCACCAGCTCAGGCGAGGGCACGCTCACGCGGCGGCCGTCGCGCAGCACCTGGGCTTCGGGCGAGGACAGCTTCTTCAGCGCAGCCAGGGCTTGCTGGGCGCGGCTCTCCTGCACCACCCCCAGCACAGCATTAAGCAAGACGATGGCGAAGATGGCGCCGGCGTCGATCCATTCGCCCAGCAGCGCCGAGATCAGCGCGGCGATGAGCAACAGGATGATGATGAAATTATTAAACTGCCGGAACAGCATTTGAACAAATGTCGGCCCGGGCTTTTCAGCCAGTTGGTTGGGGCCGTATTGCTCCAGGCGGCGGGCCGCCTCTGCGGATGATAAACCGGACTGGGCGGGTGTGTGCAGCTTTTCCAGCACATCTTCGGCGTTCATCGCGTGCCAGGAAATGGTCAGTTTCTGATCGGGGGTGGTCTGGGGCGGTTGAATGAGGCTCATTAGCCCTGGTCTCCGTGAATTCGATTTGTCTGCCCGCATGCACACCGAACGGCTGGCGGGGACAGCCTGCTACCAACCGACAATTTTACTCGATTTCCACTGGATTGATTAACACCCTGAACCTGGGAATGGTGGCGGCGAAAAGGGATTGATTCAAGACCCGCTAGGTGAGCTGACCAAGCCTGTTCTTTGCCTGATTGACTCAGCGCGTCCGTTGTGATATACTACTAATGGTATAATACTCATTTGGAGGTATAATGAAAGACGATGATTTGCTGACCAAGTGGGAGGAAAATTACAAGAAGGGGCTGCTCAGCTTCTGGCTGCTGCTGCTGCTGCATGAACGACCCTGCTACCCCTTCGAGATGCGTCCGCTGGTCGAGGAGGTCAGCCAGGGCAGCATGACTGCGGACGAGAACAGCATCTACCGCGCACTCAACCGCTTCGAAGATCTGGGGATCGTGGTCAGCGAGGTGCAGCCGTCAAGTCAGGGTCCTTACCGCCGCTACTACCAGCTCACCCCATCCGGGCGCGAACTGCTGCGGCGGTTCAGCCAGCGCAATATCCGCGTGTTTGCCGCCCCCGCGGTGGCTGCGCGGCTACAGGCCCTCATGGACACCACGGAGGAGAACCAATGAACGAGAAGCGAATCGAAAATGAAATCCGGCGCTTGTCAGCGGGACTGCCGCTTTACCTGGCAATCCAATTGACGCTGCTGGTGATGACCTATCTGGACCAGGGGGTGTACCTGCGCGCTTACCGCGCCGACGGTCTGCTGAACATCACCGCCTGGGCGGCGGGATGGCTGGCGCTGGCGTTGTTTGGGCTGGGGGCGGGCGGGGCGCTGCTGGCGGTAAAAAGTCTGCGCGCAACCCTACCCGCGGATGAGCGCGTTAAATTATCAGCCGGATACCTGCTGGGCTTCATTGCCGGGCTGTTGACGCTGGGTGTGCGCTTCATGCCGGCGCTGCCGCAGGGCTACTTTCTGACAGTTCTGCTCCTGCTGCTGGTATTCAGCTTTGTGTATTTCGGCTGGCGGCGGCTGAAAGGCAGGGGCAGCGGAGAAGAGATCTTCCCCTGAGACCCGAGCAGAACTATTGAAATTGGATCAAATACCAGGCCAGATATTGGTTCAGGTGAGCGGCCCAGTAGCGCTCATCATGCGCGCCGGCGGGATGGACGATCCAGGTGTGGGGCACGGACAGCCGGTTGAGTTGATCGTGGAAAGTCTGAGCTGCAGGCAGGTAGGGGTCGCCCGCGCCGATGTCGAGTTGGAAGGCGGGCAAGACGGTTTCACCGGCAGCCGCCAAAATCTGGCGCAGGTTGTTGGCGTCATAAGCAAATGGCACCGGGCTGTGACCGCCGGCGGCGGCAAACAAATCGGGACGGGACAGAGCCAGATGCAGCGCCCAGGCGCCACCGCGCGAGATTCCGCCCAGCGCGCGGCAAGCGCGGGCCGGACAGGCGGCATAGTTGACTTCCAGCCAGGGGAACAGCTCTTCAACCAGCGCGCTGCCGTAGGCAGACTGGCTGACCTCCAACAGGGGGTATTCCTCAAAAGGGAAGACCATCAAGAACGGTGGGTTGCCCTCCAGCCCGATCAATCGGTCGGCGGCTTCAACGGCGCCCAGGCGAAGCCATTGATCCTCGTTGAAAAATTGGCCGTGCAGCAGCAGCAGCAGCGGATAGGGCCGGGC
>CAZCBJ010000197.1:0-3029 GCA_964496705.1 uncultured Anaerolineaceae bacterium
GCAGCGGCCAACTCGAATCAATCATTGCTCATTATTGTGACCACATCGCCCGACCGGCTGCAATGGTTCTTCACGCCTGTTCCAGCGCCTTTCCAGGCCGGCGCATTGAGGATCGTAGAAGCGCAAAATGGGGTGCTGTCACTGTTGGCTGAAGATGGCTCGAATTGGGTTTTTGATATCGCCAGTCAAACCTATCGAGCCAGTAAAGATGATTAGGAATCAAAAAACCTCCGATGAGGAGGTTTTCTGATGTTGGTGACTATTCTTTTTGTTCTATCTGCTTTGACTGTTTACGTCGCAGCGCATTTCGGCGAGCGCGAAGGATGATCCAGATCACCAGTACGATGGGCGCTGCAATGGCGAGCAGCGTGGGGATGACCAGGACGATGATGTAGATCAGGGTATCGCTCAAGAAGCGCAAGACGTTGATTAAGGCCTGCAAGGCATCGCGGGCTGTGCCAACTGGCTGCCATCCAGCGACCGTGAGCGGTTTGATGGATTCTTTGGCCACCAGTCCGACACTGATCGCTGAGAGAGCGGCTGATTCCTCATAATACTTGATCTGCCCTTTGATGATTTCGATCTGGTTGCGCACCTCCACCAGGCGGTTGTAAACCAGCATCACATCTTCTGTCTTGGTGGCTTGTTCCATGATCTTTTGGAGTTGTTTTTCGGTGTTTTCCAGGTTTACGAGTTGTGACCGTAAATCGGTGTATTCCTTGGTGACATCCTGGCCGGAAATATTTTCCGAGAGAACATCAGTTTTCGGATTGGCGACCAGCCCCTTGATTTCATCCAGGGCTTCGGTCAATTTCTCAGCGGGAATGCGGATGGTGATGGTGCCTTCAGGCGCCTCCAGACCCTGCTCTGTTTGAATTTTATACAACTGAGAATTTACCACGAAGCCGCCCATTTCCTCAGCCAGGTTGGTGATGGTTTTCATACCTGTTGCCGGGTCATCCACCACGATGCGCAAATCTGCGTTGCGGATGACCAATCGCTGGCTGCCTTGTCCCGGCTGGCTGGGTGGGGCATAAGTCGTCATGGAATCCATGGCATAACCCTCGGCAGCAGGCATCTCCATCAAGGCCTCTTTTTCGACATACACCCGTTGTTCAACCGCTGGATAACTTTGGGGTGCTTTGGCGGATACACAACCAGTCAGCATCACTGCAAACAGGATCACACTTACAAGTTTCTTGACCATTTTCTTCCTCCTAACGGTTTATTCAAAAAGCGGTTATATTCTTGACGACTGCCGCTGCGAAAAGTTCCACCTTACCAGCCTTCTGTCAGGCGAAGAGCATGGCGGCTGGGCAGTCCTGCATCCAGGATGCGGGTTTGCACGGATTGGGCATCGTATTCCACGCGGTGGGGCTCCCAGAGATTTAAGTCAGGATCAAAAATCGCATAAGCCGCGCGGGGATCATGATCTCGGGGTTGCCCCACTGACCCCGGGTTGAGAATGGCTCTGCCAGAGATCTTCTGCGACTGTCCATCGCTCAGAATATGCCATTCCAGACCTGCACCTTCGGAGTTCATCAAGAATGCCACTGGCAGGTGGGTGTGTCCCACCAGACAGATTTGTGTTGTAAAATAGCCAAAATTTATCCCAGCCGTACGAGGTTCCAACAAGTATTCCCACACTGGATTGCGCGGACTGCCGTGCACGAGAGTCGTATTTTCGATCTCCAGCCGTTCAGGGAGGTTTCGCATGAATTGAGTGCTGGATTCATTCAGATTGGTTTGCATCCACCGGGCAGAAATGATGGCCTCACGGTTGAACGCGTCGAGGTCGATTTGCCCAAGCGCAGCCGCATCGTGGTTGCCGGTTAAGCAGGAGAGATTGGGCAGGCTGCGTATGGTTTCAACGCACTCATTCGGATCGGGGCCGTAGCCAACAAGATCACCGAGGCACCAGACAGCGTCCACCGTCCCGGCGTCATTGAGCACAGCCTCCAGAGCAGTGTGATTGGCATGAATATCAGAAATGACCAGAATTCTCATAAGAGTCAGGGGAGGAAAAAGTTCATCAGCCAATTCCCTTGGGAAGGCTGGTTGATTTTTGTGTTCAGGCCAGTGATCACCATCCAGGTGTTACCGGGTTTTAGGGGCAGCAAAGAGCCATCAGGCAGGAAGAATTGCATCGGTGCATCCGGGCCGTTGGATTTCCACTTTCCCTCAATGGCGAGACCGTCACGAAAAATTACCGCTCGCTGCCCGTTCTGGTTATACCACAAATTTATCTCGTGGAGCGTTGGAGAATATTCGGTGTAATAGGCAAACAATAAAATTACATTAGCGAAGGCCAACTGCTTGTTATTTATTCGGTCGATTAAAGGGATCATGGTGACTTTATTACTGCTGTCCACACTTTCAATCCAACGCAAATAGCTGCCGCTGGGCGGATCGTAGCGCCATTCACCAATATTGACTGGATTATATTGAACCGTCACATTCACTGCCCAATGATCGGAATTCGGTGGGGTTGAGTTGAAATATAGACCGTCGAGCGGATAACGTTTCTTTATAATTCCAAGTTTTTCTGCCGCGTAATCGGTCATTTTTGCGGTATCTGCAAACACACTTGTTACGGTCTGTTTCCCGTCATCATATATGGCCGGGAATGTTGCAGGAGCGTAGAGAATTGCGCGTTTACCCAGTTGACTGATGATTACCGGTAAGACAGCATTGACATCGGCGCTAACATAACCCAGGATGCCCTGGAAATCACGAACCAACGGATAGTCAGCTAGACGAGCAGAACGCATGGGGCCGACCTTGTCGGAGTCCTGACCGTAATACAGAGCGAGAAAGCGGTTTGTGCCTTCACCAATGTAATACTCAAAGACCATGTCCGCCTGGGAAAGGCCAGCGTGAGGGCGTCCATCACGAGGGAAGTTGGAAACCTTCACCAAGACAGGTCTTCTATCAAGAATCGCCGGGTTGGATACCTTCAGACCAGTCAGTGGATTCACGTCTGCCGGGAAGTTGCCTGGGCCGTAGATCACAGGTAACGGTGTCGGAGT
>CAZCBJ010000197.1:3107-7516 GCA_964496705.1 uncultured Anaerolineaceae bacterium
CAGTGACGGTTGGGGTCAGAGACGGTGGCAAGGGCGTTTCTGAAGATGGAGGTGTGATGGTAGGTGGGTTTGGAACAGGGCGCAGTTGGCACCCTGCGGTCAGTAAAACCACGATGGTTAAGCAAAGGAGTATTGTTGGGTGGAAAATATTTTTTTTCATGATTAGCCTATTAGGGAAGGTCAAAGCGAAGCTCCCATTCACCTGGAGCGGGTTGGCCAAACTTTGAGCTGTCACCCACCAGGACAATCCAGGTTTTGCCCGGTTTCAGCGTGTATGGTATTCCCCAGCGCGTAAAAAACTGGATGGGCAGTTCGGGATTCACAGTTCGCCAGGTACCTTCGGTCATGACACCATCTCGGAAAAAAATTGCCCGTTTTCCTCTGGTGTTTAGCCAGATTTCAATATCGTGAAGGGTAGGATTGTATTCGATATAGGTGGTAAAAAGAATGATAACATTTTCAAAACTTAACTGCTGCTCGGTCAGGCGATCTTCAAGCGGGACCATGACCGGTGGAACATTCATGCTGTCGTCATCTATCCAGCGAAAATAGGTTTGGCTATCTGTATCATAGGTCCATTCGCCGCGATAAAAGCGTACATATTGTACCCCGACTTTCATGGCCAGGTCGTCCCCCAACGGAGGGCGGGGATCGAACACCATCCCACGCAATTCGGGTTTACTGTCATACACTCCTTCGCTTTGAGCAAACTCACTCACCCGGGCGGTATCGGCAAAGACCGAATGGGTGTGCGTATCATCACCGCAAATTATCGGGCAACCCGCTTCCAGGTGTGAGATGGCTCGTTTGCTCAGTATCTCTTCCAGAGCTTCGTCAACGCGTTCATCTGCGCTGCCGTAGACCAGGATGCCACCATACATTTCCACCAACTGTGCGTCAACAAATCTGCCTGAGCGAATCGGACCGGCTTTGGGGACGTTGTTCCCGTAAAAAATGGCCAGGAAACGGTTCATGAATTCGCCGATATAGTATTCAAAAACGATATCTGCAGCAGAAAGGCCAGATTGCGGCCTGGCAGTTGATGGGAAGTTGCTGATTTTAACCATCACCGGGCGACGTTCCAGATTTTCCGGATTTTCAACCTCCAAACCTGTTAATGGATCGAAACCTTCGGGAAAAACAAAAATGCCCAAAGGTTGATCTTTGGCTGGGGTGGATGTAGGGTCAGGGGTCCAGGTTGGACGCCGGGTGGGTAGGGGAGGTGGGCGTTTTGGGGTATTCGAAAGATCGCGTCGAAAAAGGGGTCGCAGTCGGTGATGTGGGGCTGGGCAGAGGCTGGGTTGGGGTGGAGGTAGCCCGTATGGAGAAAGGAATCGGCAGCCCAGTGCAGGCAGCCAATAACCAAAGGCAACACACACTGTGCAAAAAGAGCTTGACACCTTTCCAAGCCAGTAAGCGGTTGCGACCTTTCCGATGAGACTGGTGAAGGAGGCCGCCAGCACCAGAGCATTGCGTTGATTTCAAGGATGGCACGGATTCACAGTTTCTTGGGATGACGCTTCCTGGTGCTTTCGATAATCTCGGCAGCATGATCATAATGGCTGAATTGAGGCATGATATAAATCCCTTGAACAAAGGATGCAAACTGCTCGATTAATTCTATCGCAATTTGGATTCCTTGTTGAGCTCCGCCGCTTTCAGCGCCTTCCATGCGTTTCATGATAGCATCGGGGATAAATATCCCCGGCACTTCATTGTGCAAGAAGGATGCATGTCTGGCATTTACCAATGGAAGGACGCCCATCAAGATCGGCGTGGTGATTTGCCCATGCGTCTGTGTATAACGCTCAAGGAATAATTGTGCCACTTGAGGGTCATAAACAGGTTGTGTGAGGATGAAGTCTGCACCAGCTTTGATCTTTCGATGTAGATTTTTGATCTCATCTTCATACTTTTGTGGGGTCAGGTTCAAGGCGCATCCAACAAAAAATGAAGTAGGCTGACCGATATCCGTCCCGGAATGGTCAACTCCGGCGTTGAAACCCTGCTTGATCAGCTTGATCAATCCGGAGGGAACCAAATCGTAATTATCCATGGCGTCAGGATAATCGCCAATGGCTGTCGGGTCGCCCATCACCACAAACACATTTCGCACACCCAGCGCGTGCGCTGCCAAGAGATCCCCCTGCACACGGAGTAGATTACGACCGCGGGTGGGAAAATGCAGCACAGTTTCGATGCCAACCTTGCTTTGGAGGATATCGCACACCGCCCAGGGAGACATGCGCATGCGAGCCATGGGGCTGTCGGCGACATTGATTACATCTGCACCGGTATCCGTAAGCAAGCTGGCTCCAGCCTGCAATTTGTGAGAAGACAAGCCTCGCGGAGGATGCATCTCAACCGAGATGATGAATTGGCCAGCGTCCAACTTTTGGGCGAGGTAAGTGGGTTGTTCCACTGCCGGCGTGGCTTCTTCACGTTCGATACCATTGATTAACTGCTCTGCTGAGCGTTCGGCTGGGTTTGCCGACTGTATGGCACCAGACATGTACGCTATATGTAGGGGGGTTGTGCCACAACAACCACCGATCACACTGGCGCCTGCGCGCCAAAAATCAAGGGCATATTCACCGAAGTATTCCGGCATGGCCGGATACATGATCCGTCCACTCACCTGTTCTGGCCAGCCGGCATTGGGCATGACTGAAAAGTAAGCATCTGGAACAGCCTGGCGCATCAGCTTGAGGATCTGTAAAATCTGGTTGGGGCCACCCGAACAATTCACACCAATGATTTCAACCCCGACCTTATGGAACTCTCGGGCTACCTTGGCGGGATCATCACCCAGCAAGGTGCGATCATCGCGAGTGAAGGTCATTGAGGCAAGGATGGGCAGGTGAGGAGCTGCCTGGCGCGCTGCACTAATTGCCTCTGTTAGCTCAAAAAGATCAGTCATGGTCTCAATGATAAAAAGGTCTATTCCAGCGGCAGCCAGTGCAGAAGCTTGCTCAAGGTAAGCCTGCCTGACCTGTTCAGGTTGTATTCGTCCGAAGGGCGCCATACGGACACCCAGTGGCCCCACGTCACCGGCTATGAATACTTCCTTGAATGAGGCGAGGATCGCGCGGCGAGCTGTTTCCACCCCGGCTTGATTAATGCTGGCGACTTGGTCCTCCAGTCCATACCTGGCTAATTTATACCGGTTCGCGCCAAAGGTGTTGGTCTGGATGATGTTGGAACCAGCGTTGATGTACTCACGGTGGATTTCAGATACCATTGCGGGCTGGGTCAGGTTGAGCTGGTCAAAGCATTCGTCGAAACCAATTCCGCGCGTGTGCAGCATGGTGCCCATCGCACCGTCTGACAGGAGGGGGGCGTGGGTTTTTAGTAATGTCATGAATTCTTGTGCCATTGGATCACCTGAGGAGTTGGTCCACACGGCTTTCGCCTATATTGAAATATTTCGCTTGAGGATGGCAGACGATAATGGCTGCGGTGGATTGTTCCGGAACGAGCTGATAAGCCGGTGTCAGAGTCATCCCCAGTTCGCTTTCGACCGGCAGCAGATCGAAAACGATTCGATGGTCAGCCAATTCTGGAATGGCAGGATATCCCCACGAATAACGTTTTCCCTGGTCGTCGCCCATCTTCAATTCACGGCGAAGGTGGCGATGAAGGTATTCGGCAGCCGCCTCAGCAGTTTGAACAGCCAGCCCGTGAAGGAAATAGGCTTCGCTGTATTGGCCGGTTTCCTGCAGTTGGTCGATTCGTCCGGTCGCCTTTGATCCGACGGTGACCACCTGCAACGCGACGATATCCATTACGCCTGACTCGACAGAGGCAAAGTAATCTGACAGGCATAAAGCCTCTTCGCTGTGCTGACGGAGAAAAGAAAAACGAGTTAATTCATCTGCTGAGCCTGCCAGCAAGCTGCCAGGCTCGTAAAGAATCAAGTCGTTTCCATCTGACTGGGCTGGCCAATACCCATATACACCCTGCGGCTGCAGCCACCCTTCTGAAAGAGCATGGCGGATCATTTGTGCAAGACGCTCTTCATAATCCGCCTCCAATTTTTTCCATTCATCACCGTGCGCATTTTTTGCGCCCCAGGACAGTCTGAAGAGTTCATTTTTTGAGAGATGTTTGAACACCAGTTCCAGAGGCATTTGCCTGACCACTTTTGGGCCCCAGGATGGCGGGGTTGGGATCAGCGGGGCTGGAGGAGTGTTCGAGCGGCGTGGGGTATCGGCAGGTGTGGTTGGCGATGAACTGCGCCCGAGTTCCAACTCGGCTTCGCGTTTGATTTTTTCCAGACCTGCCTGGCGCGGCTCGGGCTGGACCAACATGTCCATGGTCGCCAGGCCCTCAAAGGCATCTTTACAATAGAAAACACCAGCTTCATAGAAGTCCCCTTGATCAGTTAATAGTATGCGGCGCCCGAAACG
>CAZCBJ010000198.1:0-7507 GCA_964496705.1 uncultured Anaerolineaceae bacterium
CACCCCGAAGCGATCGCGAAGCATCCCTGCGGGAAGGGACTGTCCGCGCTTGGATAGCTAAACTTTGTTGACACAATACTCAGAGCATCAGATAGGTGGCCAGCACCGAGACATCCATCAGGGCATGCACGACCGCAAAATAGGGCAGCAGGCTGGAGCGGGAGATCAGCATGAGCCAGGGCAGCGGTTTTTTGTTCATGAACAATGCCTGTGTAATTTTTAAGATAGGGGATAACCTGTATACAGATGGTCATCACCCTTCAAGTTAATCATAACCAGATCCTAAAGAAAACTACCCCATCTACGGTGTGGTTTTTTGTTCTCCCAATGGACAGGCAGTGAATCGGCCTGATAAATATTTATTATTTTCCAGACTTGTCCGCAACAAAGCCGTCCAGCAACTCACCAGAGTTGCAGACAATCTCCTGCAGTCCCAGCGCCAGACCCAGGCGGGTGAGCTGCGGCTGTTCCACGTAAGTGCCAGCCAGGATGTCAGCCTCGGCTAGCCCCGCGCGCATGGGTGCGTCCAGCACCACCCGACCCTGCGCCAGCGCCACCAACCGGTTGAAATTCTCGGCGCAAAAATCGATGTCGTGGGTGATGGTGATCACCGTCTTGCCCTGCAGGTTGAGGGTGTGAATGATCTGGCTGATGCGCGCCACGCTGACTGCGTCCTGCCCGGTGGTCGGCTCGTCGAAAATGACAATGGGCGTGTCCATGGCGATGATGGAGGCCAGCGCCACCAGCTTTCGCCAGGAAGGCGAAAGATCGTAGGGATTTTCTTCGGTAAACGGGCTGATCTCGGCGAGCTGCATGGCCCACTCGACCAACATTTGCACCCTTTCGGCGGAGTAGCCCAGGTTCTTCGGCCCAAAAGCCACCTCCTGCCCCACCGTGGCGCAGAACAACTGCTCATCCGGATTCTGAAACACATACCCCACCCCGCTGGCCAGCGAGGAGACCGGCGTGGTGCGCGTGTCCCATTCGCCAACCCGCACGCTGCCCGCGGTGGGTTTCAACAGACCGTTGAAATGCTTGACCAGCGTGGTCTTGCCGGCGCCGTTCTGCCCGACGATGGCCACCCGCTCGCCGGGCTGTATGACCAGGTCCACCCCGCGCAGCGCCTCCACCCCGCCTTCGTAGCTGAACGCCAGTTGGCTGACCTCAATCCGCACGGCGCACCTCCCCGAAGAAGGCTTCGGCTTCTTCCAACGTCAGCGGCAGGCGCTCCCCGCCCGGGTGCAGGCCGCGCTCCACCGCCAGGCGGGCCGCCGCGGTGTAGCGTGAGATGCCCCCGCCGCGCTGGGCGAAAAGCGGCGAAGTCAGCACCTCCGCCGGGCTGCCCTCGAGCAATATCTGCCCCTCGTGCAGAGCGATCACCCGGTCGGCAAATTCAGCCACCTTTTCCACCTTGTGTTCCACCATCAGGATGGTCATCCCCTGACCCGCCATGGCGCGGATGACCTGAAACACCTCGCGCGTTCCGATCGGGTCAAGCTGCGCGGTGGGCTCGTCCAGCACCAACACACGCGGGCGCATGACCAGGATCGAAGCCAGCGCCACCCGCTGCTGCTGCCCGCCGGACAACCCATACGGCGAGCGTTCCTTCAGGTTGCTGATACCGGTCAGCGCCATGACCTCTTCGATGCGCGCGATCATCTCGGCGCGCGGCAGTCCCAAGTTCTCCAGGCCAAAGGCGATTTCTTCGTACACAGTGAACTTGGAACCCGAAATCTGGTTAAAGGGATTCTGGAAGACCAGCCCGACATGCAGCACCATTTCGTTCAGGTTGGATTGCAGCGAGTCGATCCCATCCACGTGGATTGAGCCGCTCAGATGGCCTTTGAAAAAATGGGGGATGAAGCCCGCCACGCTGTAACACAGGCTGGATTTGCCGGCGCCGTTGGGACCGACCACCGCCACGAACTCGCCCTCCTCCACGCGCAGCGATACGCCCTGAAGCGCGGGCGACTTTCCGGTGGGGTACTGGTAGGTCAGGTTCTGGACATCTATGATAGCCATATTTTCACCCCGATGGCAATCAGTATGAGCAGCAGCAGGAACCAGCGCAGCGCGCGCTCCTGCTTGGTATCGGTGATCTCGATCAGGCTGGACTTGACATGCGGCGCATTGAAGGCGCGCGCTTCGATGGCGATGGCGCGCTCCTCAATGTCCACCAGCGAGCCGAACACCAGCGGACTGACCAGCGGCAGCAGCGCGCCTGCGCGGCGCAAGAGGCTGCCTTCGGTTTTCAACCCACGCGAACGCTGTGCATCCATGATCGTGTTGGCTTTGGATTCCATCTGCGGGATGATCTGCAGCGTGGTGGTGATGATGTACGACAAAGCCGGGGGCAGCCCACGGCGGGTCAGGTCGCTCATCAATAGGCTGGGATGGGTGGTGAGCAGCAGCACCAGGAAAGCCGAGACCATCACCAGGATGCGCGTCCCGGTCAGGAAAGCGAACTGCACACCCTCCAGTTTGACCGAAAAAATCCAAAAACTGAGCAGCACCGTCTTCCCACCGGGGTAGAACAGGCTCTGCATCACGAAGAGGAAAACGAACAGCGGCAGCAAAAGGTTGAGCGTGGTGCGCATGAACTCGCGTCCCACCCGCCCCACATAGCTGAGCGGGATGAGCAGCACCAGGAAGATCAGGCTGGGCAGCCAGTTCCACAGGCTGGTGAAAGCCACGATGATGCAGGCAAACACCAATGTCAGCTTGGTCAGCGGATTCAGACGGTGAATCGGGCTTTGCCGGGGGAGGTAGAAGGATAAGCGGTTTCGCATCGGTTTGAACAGTCGTTAGGAAAGATAGAGGCCCTTCGCCCCTGCAAGGCTCAGGGAATCAGTTATTCCATGAATCCCTGAGTGCAGCGAAGGGTCTCTCATCATGCATCTGATGATCTGGGCGTAGCGAAGGGTCTGAATTGCCGCCGTCAGTCAACACCTCAGGCTGCAACGCAGCCCATTCCGCGCAGCATGCCCGGGTTACCCCAGGATTGCCACCAACACCGTTGCGGCGATGATCACCAAAACCACCGCGACCGCCACCGCGATGATCAACTGGGTGGAGCGCTTGCCCTTCTCGCGGCCGACATTCTCATGGCGCGGGAAGCGGGTGATGTAGCGCAGCGAAAGGCCCTGGATGATGGCGTAAGCCACCATGGCGGTGGTGACCTTGTCCACCGGCTCCACCAGGAAGTTGGTGCTGAGCACTGCTTCGATCATACCCCGCCCGGTTTGCAGCAGGAAGGCGGTGATAAAGCTGGAACCGCTGGCAGTGATGCCGCCGTAGAGCAGCACGGCGATCGGGGTGGAGACAATCGCGGCGGTGATGGCGATCAACACACCGGAAATGATCACCTTCCACCAGGTCTTGAACAGCCCCGCCACCGCGCACCAACCCGCCACAAACCCGATGAACAGCGCCACAGGGAACCAGGGGAAGGCATTCGGGTCAATGAGCAAGCCCCAGATGATGTTGGACAGTGTGCCGGTCAATGCGCCCGCCCACGGCCCAGCCAGCACCGCCACCAGCACGGTGCCGATTGAGTCCAGGTAGACCGGCAGGCGAAGCACGAGCACGATTTGCCCGATGACGATGTTGATCGCGATGGCCACCGGGATCAAGACCAGCGTCATGGTGGTGAAATCCTTCTTGATTGAATTCCAGAATTTCATTCTTTTCTCCTTATATTTTTTATTTTTGGGTAGGACCAATTTATTTAACCATCAGGCGCCGGCAAAGTTTCGCCATGCGCTCGACGAATAAATCAAGAAATGCCTGTGAATCCACCGACAGGGCGACCTTCATATTGGCCGGTTGTTTATTCATGCGGTAAAAATCAGCAAAAGTCTTGCCCATCGAGACCCCGCCCGAAATGTCCACATCCACGAACAATTCGCGAGTCTCCACCAGCCCCGGCGCAAAGGCCAGCGCCAACGCCAGCGGATCGTTGATCACGCAGCCCTCCACCTGCTGGTATTCGTCGTGGAATTCCATGTAGAAACGCGTCGCATCGGCAATGAATTGGGCCACCGGCGAGCCAATCGCCAGCAGCCGATCAACATGCGCGCGGGTGAACACGCATTGGTAGGTCACGTCCAGCGGTACCAGCGTGGTCGGGATGCCGGCATGGAAGACGATGTGCGCGGCATGCGGGTCGCACCAAATGTTGAACTCGGCCAGGGGGGTGGTGTTGCCGCCGACATTGATTGCCCCGCCCATGATGATCAGCTCAGGGATGGCAGCGGCAAGGCGCGGCTCCAGGCGCAGTGCCATTGCCAGGTTGGTCAGCGGCCCCAGCGCCACCACGCTGATCTCGCCCGGCTCGGCCAGGATGCGCTCGATGAGAAAATCGGCGGCGCGAAGGGGAGCCTCAGCGCGTTGGGTGGGCGGCAGCACGGCGTAGCCCAGCCCGGTGGGGCCGTGCGTCTCAGCCGCCACCACCAGCGGCTGCACCAACGGGCGCTCCGCCCCGCGCACAACCGGCAGCGGCCCGGCTTGCGCCAGGTCGAGGATACGGCGCGCATTCCAGCTGGCATCCTGGGCGGTGCAATTGCCGGGGACGATGGTGATGCCTTCCACGCTGACCTCCGGCGAGGCAAAAGCCAGGAGGAAAGCCAGCGCGTCGTCGATGCCTGGGTCAGTATCAATGAGGATGCGTTTTGGGAACATTGGGTTATTCGTCTTTGATCATCAGCTCATCAAACGTGGTGAGGGGATCCATCGGGCGGGTGAAACGCAGCGTCGGGAGGACAGCCACCACAATCTCGGCGGTGGTGTAGATGATGCAGCCTGGCAGCAAATGCCCGCCCAGGGTTTTGCCACTGGAATCCGATATGGAGAGGACAATGCGAGCCATGGATAGACAGGGTGCCCACCAGCGAGACGATCTCAAACGGGCCGGTGAAATGGCTGGCCTCCGCCTGATCGGCCAGTCGGAGCGACGCCTGGCGCAGACTGCCCACACAGGTCAACACACAACCGGCCTGTACATTGTGCTGCTGGACAAATTCCTGCAAATCCAACGCGAGATCTCGACCAGGATAAAGACGTAAAGCCAGCGGCTGCATACTGCTCATTTTATTTTAATTCACGATTTTGGTCAATTATTTATTCATTCAGACAACGTATCTGCCCCATTCCTGGTGGGTTTGGACAAAAGAGCAAGCTCGGAGCAAGATGAGTTAGCGACAACAAATCCTCCTCGAGAGCTTGCCATGTCCATTGTCATCTTACAACTGCCAGAAGTCAAGATTACACAGCCCAAACGACCGACACGATGTCTACACTCCTGTATCGCCAATCATCAACCAGCCGCAGACGGGCATCCTCAGCACCGGCACGCTGCAGAAACGCCCGCTGGTGATCACCGACGCAATGGGCAACGACGCCATCGCCATCCGCTCGATGATCTATCTCTCGTTTGTCTTTGACCATCGCATCCTGGACGGCGCCGCAGCGGACGGATTCCTGAGTGCGGTCAAACGAAACCTGGAAAACATCTGAACACACCCTCTTCCCATCTGAGTTTATGAAAAGAGGTGACGGCGCATACAGATTAATTCCCAATCTCGCCAACTTAACCAATTGCACAACGATTGTACATGTGTTATTATCATAAAAGGGTCGAGGTTAAATCCCCATAATCATTTATGACAATTTAATACGGAGGAAAAGAAATGGCTGAGACACCCAAGAAAAAAGGTTTGTTTGACAAAGTGGTCGATGCCTTGACCGACCGCGACGAGAAGGCCGCCGCCGCTGAAGCCGAAGCCAAGAAGAAGGCTGAAGCCGAAGCTGCTGCCAAGGCTGCCGCAGACAAAGCTGCTGCAGAGAAGAAAGCCGCCGAGGAGAAGCTTGCTGCTGAGAAAAAAGCCGCTGCTGAAGCCGAGGCCAAGAAGAAGGCCGAGCTCGAGGCCGCCGCCAAAGCCGCCCAGGCTGAAGCCAGCCGCCGCGCCCAAGAAGCCCAGCAAAAAGCCAGAGAAGTTGCTGCAAAAGCCGAAGCTGAAGCCGCCGCCAAGGCAGCCGCTGAAAAAGCCGAAGCCGAGCGTCTGGCCAAAATCCTCAAAATGCACACCATCCAGCCCGGCGAAACGCTCAGCCACCTGGCGCTGCATTTTTACGGCTTTGCCACCCCCGAATATTGGAACCTGATCATCGATGCCAACAAAGACACCATCGGCAGCGAAGTCAGGGACTACGCCCCCGGCAAGACCATCATCATCCCCAAGCTTCCGGATCACATGAAGAAGAAATAAGCCGTGGCTGCTGAATCTTCACTCAACCTTGGCAAACTTTTTGGGACCGTGGCCTCGAACCTGCTGGCCAACCAGAATGAGCTGAACGAAACCGATACGCTGAACCACGACCACGGCACCAACATCGTGGAAGTGTTTAACATCGCCACTCAGGCGGTGAAGGGCAGCAAGGGAGCGCCGGTCGCCCAGCAGTTGGCCAACGCCAGCGCTGCGTTGACACAGAGCGCCACCAGCGGTTCAGGCAAGCACTACGCCCAGGGCTTCGCCCAGGCTGCCAGCCAGTTCCAGGGCCAGCAGCTCAACCCGGACAACATGATGACCCTGGTCACATCGCTGCTTGGCGGTGGGCAGCCGCCTGTCCCCTCTCAACCAGCTCAACCCGAATCGGGTGGACTGCTCGGCGGACTGCTGGGTGGGCTGCTGGGCGGCAACGTCCAGAGCGGCGGCACCAACCCGCAAGGCTTGGATTTCGGCGACCTGCTCAACGCCGGGATCGGTTACATGCAGGCCAAGGGACGCGGTGAGGATGAGCTGCAGGCGATTGTCTCGGGGGTGATCGCCGCCAGCCCGCTGGGCAGCACCCCCCACCGCGCGCGCTCAGCCCAGATCATCGCCAGCACCCTGCTGGAACAGGCTAAAAAGTTCAAGGCCGCCGCGAAAAAGTAAATCTTCGATCCCATTCCAAACAAACTCATCGTCAGAGCGTTCTGCGGTCTTGCAGAACGCTCCCTTTTTAATACTCCCCCGCCTGGCATCACTTCGTAAATCTATTGTAAACTCAAAATAAGCCTCAGGAAGACTATAATTATTGATAGGATCAGTAGAAAAACTCCATACTGTGAATCGCACGGAAGTAGATGTATTTTCGTGATGGTGGAGGTGCAGTGATGAAGGGGAACAACCCGTCACATCAATTGGGTCTGCAGAAAAGGCTGCTCTTCGCGCGCGGCGGTATAGCAATTCTGCTCTTGATGGCAATTTTGTGTCTCAACGTCCCGGCTCAGGCCGGCCAACCCGCCGACGCACATGCCCCGCCCGTCCAGGACCAGCCGGAAGAAGGAAACTGGGTTCTGGTGGACAGCAGCACAGAGCATCAATGGCAGGGGGATAATTTTCACGGCTTGAAATCGGGATACAATCCGCTGATTTTCGGAAACACGCTGGGCGCCACATATACCCAATATAAGATCCAATTCAAATCTGATTCACCGCGGACCGTGGAAACCGAGCTGACCGGCACC
>CAZCBJ010000199.1:0-7360 GCA_964496705.1 uncultured Anaerolineaceae bacterium
AAGATGGGCTATGAATGCGCCGAGGAGCATGAATGGCAATACCCGCGCACAAAGACCGAGGAAGAATATGCCGCCAGCCGGGTGGAGTGTGAACGGGCGATTGCTTTCGGCGCCCCGTTTACGCCGCTGCCGGTTGAGCCGGAAAGTCTCGTTTCAATGACCTGTGAAAATCTTCGAATCGCCCATAAACCCTTACGATAGTTTATGCGAGCAATTGGGTCATCCATATCACCACCTGCCTCGTCATTTTTTACCAAATATTCAGACAGCCTCTTATTCTTTTGTTAAAACTGCAAAACTACTGAATTTTATTTATCAAAACGACTTGTGGAATTTAATCCCTGGCTTTGACATCTGCTGGCGATCATAGTAAAATCGAGATGATTCTTGCACACGTGTGCATGAACGGATCTCCGCTATGCCAATCACGATCAAAGACATTGCCCGCCGCGCGGGTGTCTCTCACTCCACTGTCTCGCGGGCGCTGCACGGTAGCCGTCTCATCTCGCCCGCCACCGCGCTGCGCATCCAGTCCGCCGCCAGCGAGTTGGGCTACCTGCCCTCGGCTGCGGCGCGCAGCCTGAAAACCAACCGCTCGCAGGCGCTGGGGGTGATCGTCAGCAGCATTGAAGACCCCTTCTTCGGCGAAATCCTGCAGGGAATTGAGGAAGCGGCGCAGGCGGGAGGATATTCTTTGTTCATCGCGGCTTCTCAGCACGACCCCAGCTCGGAAAGAGCCATCGTCAAGACCATGCGCGAGCACCGCGTGGACGGGGTCATCTTGTGCTCCACACCTTTCAGCCCGGAACACAGCCGCGAGCTGCAAACCTTCGGCATCCCGCTGGTGGTGGTCAACAATCAGGCAGCCGAGGAATACCGCCATTCAATCTATCATGACGACCTGTTCGGCAGCCGCCAGGTGACCCGGCATTTGATTGACCTCGGCCACCGCCGAATTGCCTATCTCGGCAACGACTCCTCCGGGCGCACCAACCTGGAGCGGTTGGGCGGATTTCAGCAAGAGATGCGGGCGGCTGGATTGGAGATTAACCAATCATATTTACACCACACAACGGGTGGAACGGCGCAGCATGGCTTGGAGGCGGCGCGTTATTACCTGTGCCTGGCGGAGCGCCCGACAGCCGTATTCTGTTTTAATGATCTGCAGGCGGTGGGGATGCTGCGCGGTTTTCACGAGGCGGGTCTGCGCGTACCCACCGATATCTCCGTGGCGGGGTTTGACAACATCAGCATCTCGGCCTTCACCTGCCCGCCGCTGACCACCTTTGACCAGCCCAAACGCCTGCTCGGCCGCGAGGCTGCGCGCTTGATGCTGACCCTGCTGGCTCCACCGGTGGGCGAAATGGGTGGTCAACCCACCATTGTGTCGATGCGCGGCAGCCTGCTGGTGCGCGAATCGACAGCCAAACCATCTGCAAAAGGATAATTCCGATATGCATGCCACTTCTTCGCATCTTCTCGTCGCCCCAGATTTCAGCCGGGTGGAATACATCCAGGTCACTCCCATCTCGGCGGGCTGGGACCACCTGCACTTTGCCGCGCGCAATATGCAGCGCCGCGAGCGCTGGAGCTTTGAGACCGGCGACCACGAGTTGGCGCTGGTGATCCTGGGTGGGGTCTGCGCGGTCACCTCCAACCGTGGTAACTGGAATGAAATTGGGCGCCGCCCCAACGTCTTCTCCGGCATGCCCTACACCCTGTACCTGCCGCGGCGCACGGATTTCACCGTTGAGTCGCTCAGCCCGGCGCTGGACATCGCCTACGGCTGGTGCCACGTCGAGAATGATCATCCCGCCCGCCTGGTCCGGCCTGGAGATGTGGAAATTGAGATCCGCGGCGGTGGAAACGCCACCCGGCAGATCAACAAGATCATCCCGCCGGGTTTCGACTGCCAGCGCCTGGTGGTGGTGGAGGTGTTCACCCCGGCCGGCAACTGGTCATCCTATCCGCCGCACAAGCACGATGAGCATCGTGTGGACGAGCAGGGCAATTTGCTCGAAGCAGACCTGGAAGAAATTTATTTCTATAAGATCGACCGCCCGCAGGGTTACGCTTATCAGCGCATCTACACCGCTGACCGGCGGCTGGACGAGTTGATGCTGGTGCAGGACAGCCACCTGGTGCTTTCCCCGGAGGGGTACCACCCGGTGGTGGCTGCGCCTGGCTACCACTGCTATTACTTGAATATGCTGGCCGGCTCAGCCCAGTCGCTGGCGGCGGTTGATGATCCAGCGCATGCCTGGGTCAAGGAGACGTTGATCGAGAAAGACGCGCGCCTGCCGCTGGTCAGCATGCAAATGGAAGAAGGAACACAACAGGAGGTGAGAGAATGAGCTTTAAGAGTAAATTGCATCAGACTGTTTCCACCACGCCCACCGATTACTGGAATGACTCATGTTCGGTGGAGGAATTGTCTTATGCTGTCAGCCACGGCGGGGTGGGCGCAACCACCAATCCGACCATCGTGCTGAACGTGTTGAAAAAGGAGATGCATCTGTGGGAGGCGCGCATCCACCAAATCATCCGCGATAACCCCGACGCTTCCGAGGTGGAAATCACCTGGCAGTTGATCGAGGAGATGGCGGTGCGCGGCGCGGAACTGCTGCGTCCGGCCTTTGAGCAGCACCGCGGCAAGAAAGGGCGGCTGTCCATCCAGACCAACCCCGCTTTCTATCGCAATGCGGCAGCCATCAGCGCCCAGGCACTGCAATTCAACAGATTGGCGGCGAACATGCAGGTGAAGATACCCGTCACTGCGGCGGGCATCCGAGCCATTGAAGAGGCGACTTTCAACGGCGTTTCGGTCAACGCGACGGTGTGTTTCACCGTGCCGCAGGCGCTGGCAGTTGCCGAAGCGGTGGAGCGCGGGCTGAACCGCCGGGAAGCAGCCGGGAAGCCAATTACCGCAATGTCGCCGGTCTGCACCATCATGATCGGGCGGCTGGACGATTGGATGAAGGCCTACGTCAGGCGTGAAGGACTGGATGTTGACCCCGCAATATTGGACTGGGCGGGGATCGCGGCGTTCAAGCGCGCTTATGCCATTTTTCAATCGCGCGGTTACCGCGCGCGCCTGCTGGCGGCGGCTTACCGCCACCTGGGCCATTGGTCGGAGCTGATTGGCGGGGATATCATCCTGACCATACCCTACGAATGGCAGCTCAAGATCAACGCCTGCGACATCCCGGTGGTGGAACGGATGCAAAACCCGGTGGATGAGCGCATCGTAACCACGCTGTATGAGAGCCTCTCGGAATTTCGCCGTGCGTATGACCCGGATGGGTTGGCGATCAACGAGTTTGATGGCTACGGCGCCACCGTGCGCACCCTGCGCACCTTCATCGGCTCGGCGCATGAGCTGATGGGAGTGGTGCGCGATTACATGCTGCCTGATCCCGATATTCGTAAAAGATAAAGGAGGTTTGGATGAAGACCACTCGATTGACCACGGCGCAGGCACTCGTGCGCTTTCTGAAAAATCAATGGGTGCGCCGTGATGAGCAAGACAACCCATTTTTCGCCGGCATGCTGGGCATTTTCGGTCACGGCAACGTGGCTGGGATCGGCCAGGCGTTGACCGAAAACCTGGATTTCCCCTTCACGCTGGTGCGCAATGAGCAATCTGCGGTGCATCTGGCGGCGGGTTTCGCCAAGATGAGCAACCGCATGCGCACCTTCGCCTGCACTTCTTCGATCGGTCCGGGGGCGACCAACATGATCACCGGCGCGGCGCTGGCGACGATCAACCGCCTGCCGGTGCTGCTGCTGCCGGGGGATATTTTTGCGCGGCGCAATGTTGCGCCCGTTCTGCAGCAGCTTGAGTCGCCTGCGACACAGGATATTGGCGTGAACGATTGCTTTCGCCCGGTCAGCCGCTACTGGGACCGCATCTACCGCCCTGAACAGCTCATCACCGCCCTGCCGGAGGTGATGCGTGTGTTGACCTCTCCAGCCGAGACAGGTGCAGTCACGCTGGCGCTGCCGCAGGATGTGCAGGCGGAGGCGTGGGAATATCCGGCTGAAATGTTTGAGCGGCGCACCTGGCTGATCCGCCGGCAACCAGCCGACCGCAGTCTGCTGCGCCTGGCGGTTGAGCGCATTCGCGCCAGCCGCCGCCCGCTGATTGTGGCCGGGGGCGGCGTGCTGTACAGCGAGGCTGGCTCAGTGCTGGCACAATTCTGTGCTCAGACTGGTATTCCAGTCGGTGAGACGCAAGCTGGCAAGGGTTCATTGGCATACGATCATCCCCGGTGCGCGGGAGCCATCGGCGCCACCGGAACGCTGGCTGCCAATCGGCTGGCAGCCGCGGCTGACCTGGTGATCGGCATTGGCACGCGCTACTCAGATTTCACCACCGCATCCATGACCGCTTTCAAGAACCCGGATGTGCAATTCATCAATATCAATGTCGCCGAGTTTGACGCTTACAAACACAGCGACCTGCCGCTGGTGGCAGACGCGCGTCTGACCCTTGAGGAATTGAGCGCGGGCCTGGCGGGTTGGCAAGTGAGTGCCGACTATGCTCATGAAATTGCCGCCCTGAAAGCGGCCTGGGAATCCGAGGTGGAGCGCTTGTTCCATCTCAACCACCAGCCGCTGCCCGCGCAAAGCGAGGTGATCGGCGCCATCTGGGAGGCGAGCGGAGCGCGCGACGTGCTGGTATCGGCGGCGGGCAGCCATCCGGGCGACCTGCACAAGCTATGGCGGGCGCGGGAACCCAACACCTATCACCTGGAATATGGCTACTCGTGTATGGGTTATGAAATACCCGGCGCAATGGGGGTCAAGCTGGCTGATCCTGACCGCGAGGTGTACGTGTTTTTAGGCGACGGTACCTACCTGATGATGCCCAGCGAGATCGCCACTGCGGTGCAGGAAGGGATTAAATTGATCATTGTGCTGGTGGATAATGGCGGGTTTGCCTCAATCGGCGGGTTGAGCCAATCACTGGGCTCGGGCGGGTTTGGCACGCGATTCCGCCTGCGGGATGGAAACAGCGGGCAACTGGACGGCGAACCGCTGCCGGTGGATTTTGCCGCCAACGCTGCCAGCCTGGGAGCGTATGCTATCAAAGCGGCGAGCATCGCTGAGCTGCGCCAATGTCTGCAAGAAGCGCGCCGTGCCAATCGCACCACGGTCATCGTGGTCCAGACGGACCGCGAGGTGCGAGTGCCCGGATATGAATCCTGGTGGGATGTAGCCGTGGCTGAAGTGTCAGACCAAACCAGCGTGCAACAGGCACGCAGGGCTTATGAAAAATCGCTCAAAAAAGAGCGATATTTCCTGTAGAACTGGAGGGAGCATGATACGAATTGGAAATGCGCCTTGTTCATGGGGCGTGCTGGAATTTGACCTGGAAGGTGAGGCAGCCGGCTATGTTCAAGTGTTGGATGAGATGGCGGCTGCCGGGTATGCGGGCACGGAACTGGGAGATTGGGGCTTCATGCCGACTGAGCCGGACACACTCAAAAAAGAGTTGGAACGCCGCGGGCTGACCTTGCTGAGCGCCTTTGTGCCGGTGGCGCTCAAGGATGCCGGGGCGCATGCCGGAGGGGTGGAAAGCGCCGTGCGCACGGCGAGGCTGCTGGCTGGAACGGCGGGAAATACGGCGTTCATTGTCTTGGCTGATGACAACGGGAAAGACCCGTTGCGCACGAAAAAAGCCGGGCGGATTGGGGCAGGCGATGGGCTGAGCGGGGAGGAATGGAAAGTGGTTGGGGCGGGTGCGATGCGCGTAGCCGAAGCGGTCAGAGCCAAAACCGGGCTGCGCACCGTGTTCCACCACCACTGCGCCGGCTATGTGGAAACCCCGGCAGAAATTGAACACCTGCTGGCATTGACCGACCCGCAGCTGCTCGGTTTGTGCTTTGACACCGGCCATTACGCCTTCGGCGGAGGCGATCCTCTGGATGGGCTGCGCAGATTCAGCAGCCGCATCTGGCACGTGCATTTTAAAGACTGCCATCCGAAGATAATCACGCAAGCCGTGCGCGAAGGATGGGATTATTTTGCCTCCGTGCGCGCGGGAATCTTCTGCGAGCTGGGTGAGGGCGGAGTGGATTTTCCGTCGATCAAAAGTGAACTGGAGCGTATGGGCTATGACGGCTGGATTGTGGTTGAGCAGGATGTCCTGCCCGGAATGGGCAAACCCTGCGAATCGGCACAGCGCAACCGGCAGTACCTGCGCGGCATTGGATTATAAATTAAGAGGGAGTGAATGCAATGACAGCAGCAAAAAATTTGCGATTTGGAGTCATTGGTGCGGGGCGTATCGGCAAAATTCACGCCGAAAATCTGGTCACCCGCATCCCCGGAGTTGAAGTAACCGCTCTAGCGGATGTCAACCTGGCAGCCGCGCAGGAAACGGCAGCCCGCCTGCACATCCCGCAGGTCAGCGCTGATTTCCGCGATATTCTGGAAGACGCGAGCATCAACGCGGTGGCGATCTGCTCTTCGACCGACACGCACTCGCAGTTGATCACCGCCTGCGCGCAGGCTGGCAAACACATCTTCTGCGAGAAGCCGGTGGATTATGACCTGGCGCGTATTGACACTGCCCTGCAGGCGGTGGAGAAAGCCGGGGTCAAGCTGCAGATTGGTTTCAACCGGCGTTTCGATCCCAATTTCCGCAAAGTTCATCAGATGGTCGCCGAAGGTAAGTTGGGTCAGGTGCATATCCTGCGCATCACCAGCCGCGATCCGGCTCCGCCGCCCATTGCCTACGTCAAAGTCTCCGGCGGGATGTTTCTGGATATGACCATCCATGATTTTGACATGGCGCGCTACCTCTCAGGCAGCGAGGTGGAGGAAGTGTTCACCGCGGCGGGTGTGTTGGTGGACCCGGCCATCGGCGCGGCGGGCGATGTAGACACGGCAGTGATCACGCTGCGTTTTGCCAATGGGGCGATCGGGACGATAGATAACAGCCGCAAGGCAGTCTACGGCTACGATCAGCGCGTGGAAGTGTTCGGCTCGGCTGGAATGGTGTCAGCAGCCAACAACACCCCGGATAACACCACATTCAGCGCGGCGGACGGCGTGCATTCCAGCAAACCGCTGTATTTCTTCCTGGAGCGCTACATGGACTCTTTCATCGCCGAGGTGCAGGAATTTGTCAACGCGGTGCAGGAAGACAAGGCGCCTCCGGTCAGCGGGCTGGACGGGCGCAAGCCGGTGGTGATAGGCATGGCTGCGGCGAAATCGCACCGCGAGGGACGCCCGGTGAAGATCAGCGAGATTGGTTAATCCGACAACTAGATGAGGTGAAGATATGAGTGACGATTTGCATGAGCTGCTGCGCCGCGCCCGTGCGGCGCAGCGTGAGGTGGAGTTCTGGCCG
>CAZCBJ010000200.1:0-7351 GCA_964496705.1 uncultured Anaerolineaceae bacterium
TCGACCACGCCACCGGCCTGTTCATGCTGCGCGAGCGCGGCAGCCCGCTGCCGCCAGAGGAATTGGGATTGGCGCTGACACAGATTCTCTCGGCGGTTCTCACCGCCGTCCTCGCCCCCAGCCTGTTCGAGCAGCCGGTCTCCGATCTTCACGACCCCGAAGCGCGCCATGTCTACCTGACTCGCCTGGTGACCCGCCTGCTGGGCTGAGGCGCCCCCCTGCCTGGTCGGCACCGCCCTCCTCTCCTCCGCGTTGACCTACCTGATGCTCGAGATCACCCGCATCGTGGAACGGTAAATTCCATGGGCGGGTCTGTTCCCTAAAATCCGCTGACCCTTACATCACCCAGACCCGCCCCTACCGCCCCCCCACCATCCCGGTACGGGCGGGTCTGTTCTTGAAAAACCCGCGCCCATACCGTACCCAGACCCGCCCATATGGTGAAAAACAAACCCTCCCGCAGGGTTTCGGAACCCGTGGGAGGGTGATGCTGAAAGCCGACGGCTGATTGCCGATAGCTTCTATGGGCAGATGTAGGTAATAAAGGTCACCGGGAGCGCACCATCATAAAACCATCCGTCCGCAAAATTTCCGCCCAGCCAGACGCCCTTCAGTGTCGCTTTGACCGTCCCAGTCTTTTGCAGGAGTTTGATTCCAAAGCCAGTGTTATGGGTCGCGCTGACACAGGTGAAAACAGCTGTCTTCCCTGTGCCGTAAGATTCGATGTAGAAACCGGAAAAGCCCAGCCCCGAACCGTTGCTGCTGGCTTCACTGTTGCTGATCGAAATGTTTCCGTTGGTCAGGATGACCACACCATCTCGGTTGTTGTCGTTGAACTGGTTGCGCCCCAGCGTACCGGAAATGGTCACATTGCCGGTACTAGGCCCAGGCACGCGGTTGTAAATCCGCGCGCCCAGATTAAGATTGTTGTTGGCGCTGACATTGTTGAGCGTTACACTGCTTTTGCTGGCGATCAACAAGCCTGTTTCATTACCATTAAAGGTTCCCTTGCTCACCGAGACCGTCTTACCGGCCAGCGAGGCGCTATCGTTGGCCAGGTAGGCACCGTCGCCCTGGTTGTCGCTGGCCGTGACCCCGTTCAGGCTGATGACGCCTTTGCTGGTCACATCCAATCCGCCCGCATTGACACTGCCCGGATTGCCGTTCCAGTTGAACATACTGTTGACGACGCTGACATTCCCCGCGCCGAAGGCGTTGTCAATAAACGCGCCCATGCCGGTCAGGCTGCCCGAAGCCTGCAGACCGCTGATGCTCACCCCCCCATTGGAGTGCACCTCCAGGTTATTGCCTCCGTTGAAACTGACCAGGTCCGCCCCCAGGCTGTTGCTCAAGGTCACGTTCCCCATCCCCAGCGTGCCCCAACCGCTATCAATATAGATGCCCTTGCCGATATTGTAGCTGGCGCCGACATGATTGAGCGCCACCGGCCCCCGCGCGTTGATGTTGATGCCCCAGTTGTTGTGGTCAGCCAGCACATGGCTGAGCGTCATCCCCGGGCTGCCCGTTCCGGCATTATTCCACAGCTCAATTCCCGCCGACCCGTGGTTGTGCAGCGCCGTCACCCGATCCAGCGCGATCGACCCCTTGATCTCCGCCCGCAGCCCGTCGCGCGTATTGTCGTTGGCAATCGTATTGCTGACCCGCGCGCTGCTGGCGCCCGCAATGAGAATGCCGTCCCAGCCATTTTGATTGGCGCCGACCCCACTGACCAACACCGCGCCGTCGGCTTGAATCATCAGGCCGTCGCACATATCGCTGGGCGTGGTAGGACACAAAAGCCCGATGCCGTTGTGGATGAAAGCATTAGCGCCGTACGTGCTGCCGACCGTAACCCCGCCATTCGTTCTCACCCTTGTCCCGGCCAGGTCGTTATCACGGGCGCTGATCCCTGAGAGGGAGACCGGGCCCTTTGAATGTATCTGGATGCCATACGCCGCGTTCTCAGCGGTATTGATATTGGTCAGCGTCACCCCGGCGGGCACAGCCGCGTCCGAGTTATCAATATCGATCCCCGAGCCTTTGTTGTTGTCATACAGGAGGGCGTTCCTGGCCCATACCGATCCCTTGGACTGGATGAGCACACCGAGTACATCATTGTGGGCGATTTGCAGGTCTACAAGGGATATGCTGCCCGTTTTGGATGTGATTGACATGCCATACATGTCATTATCCACCGCCGTGACGCCGCTCAACGCCACCGAGCCGCGCGCGTCGGCGATCACGATGCCATTTGTGTGGTTGCCATTGGCGGTCAGCCTGGCGCCGCTCACCGGGCCGGGGTCGAGCAGTGTGATTCCGCCTAATTGATAGCTGCCGTTGGCGGTGATGTTCTGCAGCGTCACCGGCCCGGCATAACTGGGATGCGAATCGCTGGCCACAATACCTGCATCAACATTATCAATGACGCAGATATTCTTGAGCGTCAGGCGATTGCGGTAGTAGAGAAGCATGCCGCTTCCATAAGCCGCCCCATGCCCGTTGACCGCCGCCGAGACGTTCTCCAATCGCACTGCGTTGCTGGCATGGATGTTCAGACCGATACCGCCGGTGTTGCGATTGAAAGCACTGTTGAGCACAGTGACTGTTCCAAGCCCGTCCTCAACTTCCAGAAAGGCCCCCATTCCCCCGGTGTTGCTCACACTGACATGGGTCAGGTAGAGGCTGCCTTTGTAATCGCGGATATATATGCCGTACTGGCCCGGGAACGACCCGCTCACGGTGACCCCATGCATCCGCAGCGTTCCGCCTATCATGCGCGCGCTGATCTGCCCGTTCTTCACCACCACGTCGCGCAGGGTGATGTTGGGGTAGCTCAATTCCAGGCCTCCGGTAACCGAAGTGCCCGCCGGGTCGCCCTTGACCACCACCGCCTTGTCCAACGTGCTGTTAAGGCTGCTGTTGTATCCCGGGCTGACCCAGATCCACCAGCCGCTTTTGGTCAGGGTGTGGTCATTCGCCAGTTGGATGGGATTGTTGCCACCGTTCTGCTCAATATACGGCGTGCAGCCGGTATTGCTCACCCCACCGTAGATCTGCGGTGTCTTGCCCGCCGGACAGGCGATCGCCCCCGCCGCGAACAGCGCCGCCAGCGTCTCGCCCTGACCGCGCAGCACCCCGCCCGAATCGAGCATCTGCTCATCTGACACAAACCTCGCTATCGTCGCCTGCCCCACCCCGCCCGCCGCAATCATCGGCGGTGATGCCCATTCCTCCACCGCCAACGGCATAACCGCCGCGGCAGGAGCTGGATCCGGCGCGCGCTCCGCATCCAGCGCAACCTCCGGCTCGCTTTCTGCTCGCGCCTCCTCACCCAGAACGGACGGCTGTTCCGGCGCAGGCTGAGCGGGACTCCCCTGCCCCTCCCCAGGCGGAGGCGGCGCCTCGGCCAGTGCGGGCTTCACCGCGCACACCAGCAAAACCAGAACCAGCGTGAAAGACAATACCATCACTGCCTGCTTGCATTTCATATCGATCTCCTGAACTGTTCGAACATCCTTGAGAACGCGCCTGGCTGGAATGTGACCGATACTGGTGGCACCCGGGATGGGGTTCGCCTATTTTACCCCTGTGGCAATGCGCGGCGCTGTGGGAAAGACACTCATATAGTATAGGAAGTTTTGTGGGTAAATGCAAGAAGAAGTTTTGGCGATAAGGGTTGGGGTCATCCCTATTCGGTATCTCAAGAGCGAATCCCCATCACGGGGTAGGGGTAGGGTTTATCCCTACCCGATCCAGGTTCATTCCTACCCCATGGACGGGCAACCACAAGGGTTGCCCCAACCCCCATCGCCGGTAGGGGTAGGGTTCATCCCTACCCGACAAGGGTTGCCCCAACCCCCATCGCCGGTAGGGGTAGGGTTCATCCCCACCCGATCCCGGGTTCATCCCTACCCGACCCAGGTTCATCCCCACCCAAACCCGTACAACAGCCAACCTCCCGCGGGTTCGAACCTGCGGAGGTTGTGGGATTGGTGCTCTCCGAGGTGGTGGTTAGCCTGGTGGTGTTCATCCCCTTGTTCGCCCTGCTGGCCGTGGTCTCGGACGCCAGCGGGCTGAACCTGCTGCTGATGCTGCTGGCCAGCGTGGCGGTGCTGATTTCGCTGACCGCGATGAGCATAAGGCCTGCACGTGATTTAGCTCTCCGCCAGCGTCCGCTCGTAAACCTCGAAATGCTCGCCCTCGCGCTCTTCCGGGTCCACATACTTTAGAAACATGGCCTGCTCGGGGTGATCGCCGGCCAGTTCGCGGCGGCTGACCTTGATCCGCCCGTCCGCCCCCGCCCAGCGCACCTTGCCCATCTGCAGCAGGATGTACTGCCCGGCGTAGCGCCGCGCCAGCTCCGCCTGGTGCTCGCGGTAGAACAACGCCTGCTCGGCCATCGTGCGCCGCCAGGAAGCGACCATCTCGGGCGGATCCAGCTCTTTCGCAAAGAAGTGCGCCACCGGCGCGCTGACTTCGGACTGGAAATCGATCTCCTCCGGCTTCAGCGTGCCGAAGCCGCCCTCGGCTGCCACCAGTAAAGGATTGCGGTCGCGGTGGTAGGGCGGCGTGGGCCAGTCGGCAGCCGGGTCATGACCCATCAGGCGCGCCGCGCAGGCGTCGGTGGCCACCGTCTGGTCGCCGGCGATCAGCGTGTTGGCGATGCGCGGATGCTCGCCCTTGCCCCATTCCTCGCCCGCCTGGCACACCAGCCCGTCCAGGATGTTCAGCGCCGGGTCGAGCAGCCGCCCGGTATCAGCCAGCATGTAGGGCAAACGCACCAGGTGATGATAGTAGGCGCGCGGGCGCCCGCCGTACTGCACCAGCGGCATCAGCCCGAACAGGTTCTTGAGCGTCAGCGAGACGCCAGTGTAGAGGTGATTTTTCAACTTCTGCACCGAAACCAGCGCGTCCGCCTCCAGCAGCGGCGCACTGACCGGATAGCGCGCAAACAGCCGCCCGCCGCCGGGCACCTCCCGCCAGGTCACCGGCTGCAGATGTCCGTCCACAAACGGCACGCCGAACTCGCGCAGCACGCTCAGCAGATTGGTGGACGACTCGCGCGGCTGACCGGGCGGCACGCCCTCCACCCCCAGGTCGATGGCGAACAACTCTGCCAAAGTGCGCTCGCGCAGCAGCCGCAGCACCGCCCGCCCCACCCGGTCGCCCACCAGCGCCTGGCGCTCGCCCATGTAGCGAACCACCCTGGCCGTGCCCCAGTCCTGGTTGAACTTGATCGCGATGCGCCGCGCGCCGCTCAGCTTTTTCCAGGCGCGTTCCAGCGGCCCGCTGGCGCGTTCCAGCGCCCGGTAGACCGTTTCGTCATCCGAACGGTGATCACAGTGCGCAGCGCGGACGGTGCAGGCGGGGGCATGACGGTGATGAGAAAAGTATATCATGGGCGCCCCTTGGGGTTTTTCGCGGCTTCTGCTCCGTTCACCCACCATATTTGATACATTTATTTTCCAGGCAAGGCAAATTTACCGCATTTCGATGTTATAATGATTTTACTCATTGATCCAGCGGTATTGTTTCTCGTCGGTTTACAGGTTGTTCATTGGAATAATAATGATGAAGGTCCGTCGGAATGGGGTGATTCGCACAGGACGCTTGCTCCCTCAGTTTTTGATGTTGAGCCTGTTGAGCATGTTGTGGACCTCGGCTGGATTCACCCCGCCAGCGCCCTTTCAGCCCTTGCGCGCCGGCCTTGCCGCCCGCCCCGAGGCAGACGAAACCTTTGTGCTTGAAATGCGCATTTCCGGCAACAGCAACGACGCCGAGGAGGACTCTTGGGGCAACATGAATCTCGGCAGCAGCGACCTGGAGTTGACCTATGACAGCAATTACCAGACTGTCGGCCTGCGCTTTCAGAATCTCACCATCCCGCCGGAGGCGTGGATCGTCCAGGCTTACGTTCAGTTTACAACCGACGAGACCAACAGCGAAGCCACCAGCTTGACCATCGAAGGACAGGCTGCCGACAATCCGGCGACCTTTGAGAGCACCGGTTTCAACCTGTCCTCCCGTCCGCGCACATACGCCCCGGTGAATTGGTCCCCGCCGCCGTGGACGCAGGTGGGCCAGGCCGGCGCCGACCAGCGCACCCCGAACCTGGCGCCGATCCTCCAGGAACTCGTTGACCGCCCCGGCTGGACCTCGGGCAACGCGCTGGTACTGATCATCACCGGCACCGGCAGGCGCACGGCGGTGGCCCACGACCTCAACCCCGCCCAGGCCCCCCTGCTGTACATAGAGTACAGTACCGCGCCGTACAACCGCGCGCCGACCGTGTCGATCAGCGCGCCAAAGGTTGCCACCACCTACCTCGAGGGCGGCGCGGTTCCCCTGGCTGCCAGCGCCAGCGACCGCGAGGACGGCGACGTCAGCGCCAGCCTGGTGTGGAGCTCCAATCTCGACGGGCCGATCGGCGCCGGAGCCAGCCTCAGCACTTCCAGCCTCAGCGCCGGGGTGCACACCATCACCGCCCAGGCCAGCGACAGCCAGGGCGCCAACGGCTCGGCCAGCCGCACCATCACCGTTTTCGAAGACATCCCGATGCTTTCGGGCGCGGGCGACATCGCCTTTTGCACCAACGCTGCGCGCTTCGCCACCGCGCTGCTCCTCGACAGCATCCCCGGCAGCCTGTTCACCGCCGGCGACAACACCCAGAATGTCGGCGCGGAGGAGGAATTCACCAACTGCTTTGACCCCTCCTGGGGCCGCCACAAGGCGCGCATCCGCCCCGTCCCGGGCAATCATGATTACGGCACCACTGGCGCGCTGCCTTATTACAATTACTACGGCGCCGCCGCGGGCGAGGTTGGCAAGGGCTATTACAGCTACAACCTGGGCAGTTGGCACATCATCGCGCTCAACAGCGAAATTGAGGTTCACGCCGGCTCAACCCAGGAGCAGTGGCTGCGCGCCGACCTGGCCGCCCACCCCACCACCTGCACCTTTGTCTACTGGCACCAGCCGCGCTTCTCCTCCTCCATAGTTCACGGTAACAAAATCTATATGAATCCTTTCTTTCAGGCGCTCTACGATTACGGAGCGGACATCGTGGTCAGCGGACACGACCACATCTACGAGCGCTTCGTCCCGCAGAATCCGCAGGGCACCGCCGAGCCAGGCCGCGGGGTGCGCCAGTTCGTCGTCGGCACCGGCGGTGCTTACCAAGGCTATGGGATTTCACCGCAGCCCAATACCGAGGTGATCAACAACAAAATCTACGGTGTAATCAAATTCACCCTGCACGAGTCCAGCTATGATTGGGAATTCATTCCCGTCGCCGGAAGCACTTTCACCGACTCTGGCAGCGCCGACTGCGTTGACCTTTTCCCGCGTGATA
>CAZCBJ010000201.1:0-7312 GCA_964496705.1 uncultured Anaerolineaceae bacterium
GTGGGGATTTGGTTGGGTTTTGCCTGGCTGCCCTGCACCTTTGCCTGGCGGTGGTCAATCCGTTGAGTGCCCAGGCTCGCATTTGCTTAACGTCCATGTCTGACGCGCCGTAGGATTCGATGAGTGCGCTGGACCTGTTCCAGGATGCGAGGGCGGCGGCAAGTTCTGAAAGTAGGATGCCGTGGTGGTCAGGGATGGTGGAGGCTGGGGCGCCGTTGAGTCCGCTGATGGTGTGGGGGCGGGTGTAGGTGATTCTGAGGATGTCGCCAATAGCGGGGACATAAGGACCGATAAACTGCATTTTCGGAGTAGTGCCTTCCATATAAAAGTAATATTGCTCGTAGGGAGTGAGCGACTCTCCGGTGGCTGCGGTGTAGTGTAAGTACACTTCAAAGACTCCGCTGATGCCGGTAAGAGTGCTGAGGTCTTGAATCCTGCCGGGTGTGGTGACTGTGAAGCTGGCTTTTACTACCTGTGGGATGTAGTAGCCGAATTCGGTTACAGCCTGGTCAATTGCCTGGGTGGTGTCTGCGCTGGTAAAGCGCTGGGCTGAGGGGTCACCGAGTGAGGCGAGCACTTCGGTTGTGATGGATGCGAGGGTTAGCGGCATGGTCTTTTCTCCTGGGTGGGTATGGTCTTTTCTCCTGGATGGGCATGCACAAGGTATCCTCCTCCTGACCCCAACCCGCCTGGCCTCTGCTGGCGGGTTGGGGGTTTGCAGGAGGAAAAGACGGATACTTTAGGTAGCCATCCTAAAGCCTGGTAAGGCGGTTGCTGTCGATGGCAGTGCCGAGGATGTAGGCGGCCAGCAGCAGCACCAGGGGGGTAATTTGCTCTTCTGAGACAGGGAAGTCAGGGTTGTAGGCTTTGATGATAATCAAGGCCAGTCCGATGACGGCTGTCCAGAATTTGCGGGATGCAAGTAGGATTTTGAGTTTTTCCATGTTTACACTCTAAAGTCGAAGTTGGCGACTGCGCCGAACAGGTTGAAGATTGAGGTAGCAGCAGCATCACAGAGGATGTATAGCACGTAGGCGTCATTGTCATCCACCCAGGCGGGGGTATTGAGGGTAACGGTCATCTTGTGGGCGGCCATTGTTCTGCGTTTGGCGGTGGTGTCGTTGTTGGTGTCGATGGTGATTGGCACGACTGCGCCGGTGACGGCTGAGGCGTTGGGGTTGAGTGACATTCGTTCCAGTTCAACGGTGGCGATGTCGTCCATAGCGGCGGTGCCGATTGAGTAGTACACGTCAATGGATTTGAGGCGTGCGCCTTTGAGGATGGCGGCGTTGGAAGGTACTTTGATGGGTATGAACAGGTTGAAGTTGGCGTCTGCGGCGGTGCGCACGTCGGCGACGGTGTTAGCTGCAAGGGTGGGTGTCCAGGTGCCTGCGCTTTTCTGGATTGCGCTGGCTGGGATGTATTGTGCCATTTGGGTATCGTGGGTGTAGCCCATGTTAGTTAGTTGTCGGTTATCGGTTATCGGTTGTCGGTTAACCTTTAGCCGACTCTCCTTTCTTGGTTAGCATAAGTTGGATAAGGTGCTTACTGATTCTTAGGGTGGTGTTTCTCTCCCTCCCTCTCCCTCCCTCTCCCCCCCAGGGGGGGGGGAGAGGTGGACGCGAGAGGAGCAGGCTTACCCAGGCGTGGGGGGGGGGACGGGGGGGGTCCTCCCCGCCCCGCAGCGCCCCCCTGGGGGGGATGGGGGGGGGCGAGTCGGTGTTAGCCTGCAACATTTGCTTTGTGCAAGGGGCGAAAGTCGTTTACCCACACGGCGAGGAAGTGACGGACCTTTAGCCGGTGTTCGTCGTTGGTGAATACAGCCGGGCTGAGGTTGTCGCCTGCGATGAAGATTTCTGGCATGAGTCCGAAGCGCTCGCCTATGTAGATACCTGGCACGATGCGGGGATCAATGACGGCTGCCCAGTCGGTTACGTCTGTCCATTCGGGCACGGTGATTACGTCCCCTGGCTGCCCGCGCTGCTGGTTTTCGCTGAAGATGTTAGCGGCGTTCTCGATGGTTGGGTAAAGAATCTTCATAGCGACAAGCTGCAAGGCTCGCGGGACAAGCAGGTATTTGGGGTTGACCGCCATCTTTGGACCTGTTCCGGTCATGCCAGGGGCGTTTTTGATGAGCATGGGTTGGTTGTACACGGCGGTTGATACTATCTCCCATTGTGCGGGTGCCAGGGCGGTTGTGGTCAGGTTGGCGTGTCCTCCTGTGGTGGTTACGACGGTGCTATTGAACAGGGCGCCGCCGTCTGCCAGGCTGGGGCCAACTCCTGCGTTTGCGGTGAAGATGGCGGCGATGAGTTGGGAGATTTTGCGTAGACCGGCGCTGGCCAGTTCGCGGGGGTAGGCTTTGAGTTTGCGGGTTTCGTCGCGGTCAATCAGTTCCAGGGTGAGCGGGATATAGCCGCCATATTTCACGAACGAAGCGGTTTCCGGGCTGTCGCCAATGGGGAGCTCTGTGTACTCTGCACCTTCTGCGACAACGGGGAGATTGCCAACGGTGCCAACCAGGGTGCCGGTGATGTCGTTGATGGTGTTGAAGTGCTCGATGGTGGTAATACGATTCCACCAGTCATAGCCGGCTTTTCCGAGGGATTCCCAGGTGTTGACCACGACCTTGTTGAGTGCGTTTTTGACTAAACCGGTGAAGTCAACGGTGGCGGCGAGTTGGACTCTGTCGGGCTGGTAGCCGCCGTGTAGGTCGTAGTCACCGGTCAAGAGTAGGTAAAGTTCGCGGATCCCGGTCAGGTTGTGGACTTTTTGGCTGGCTTTATCCTGGTCGCGGGGTGCTCCCATAAGGTCATCGACTGCGCATTGAAGCTGGTCCTCTGTGGAGAACATACCGGAGATTCGACCCGGGCCAGTTACGACCTGGCTCGCGGTCAGTTCGGTGATGAGTGCGCGGGCGTCTGCGATCGCGGCTTTTAGATCGTCTGGTTGGAATTCGCGTCCGGTGAATTGTGCGCGGATTCGGGTCTGGACGGGCTGCGGCAGGTGTGAAGCGGCCAGGGCGCTGTCAAGCAGGTAGGCGCTGAGTTGGATGCGAAGGGCAGCGTTTGGGTCTTGGGCGGGTGGGGCTGCCTGGGTGGTATTGGTTTCTTCTTGCATTTCAATTACTCCTTGTTCTGAGTTTAGGGCTCGGATAAATTTACCCCCGCGGGCGGGGTTGAATACTAGGTCAACGCTGTTTACTTTGGTTATTCTGCTTATGGTCTTATCCTCCGGGATAAAGAATATATCGGCTGAGAATCCGACTCTCGGCTTGGGTGAGTTTGCGGTCTGGTCTGCTAGAATCTTCTGCGCAAGTTCGTGCAATAGGTTAGCTGCCGGTCCAAATGGGGTCAGGGTAGCGTTGATAGCCTGGTTGGTTTCGTCCCATTCGGGGTCTGTAATCATTCCTGCCAGGTCTTTGATGGAGCGGTGTTTTAGGTCATGGTCGATGAAGCACTCAATATTGTGCCAGAGTGCGAGGGATGCACGCAGGGCGTTGGGTGGGAAAGTCCATCCGTTGCCGACTCCTGCGCTGATAACTGTGACCTGGTAGGTGCGGTCTGTGTCCTGGGCAAGTGTGAGCTGTAAGGTAGTTTTTTCTTCGGTCATGGTTGGGCTTTCTGTTGTATTTACTCCCAGGCTTGCAGGGCTGCTCTGGCAGTTTCTACGGTGACGTGGTCGACTGATTCGAGTAGATAGGTTCTAAAGTCGTCCGTTCCATCTGCCCAGTCGGACAAGAGGATTTCTATTTCATCCTGGTTGAATCCGAGGCGTTCTAGTTTGGCTTTGAGGTCTTGAAACATGGCTGTTTACTCCTGTTGTTTGTTTATGACCGCCAGTAGGATGTTTCCCAGGTTAGCGTACCGTCCCATTGGGAAGCGTCATAGTAGGCTGGGTCTGCGGGCGGGTAGTATATGCCGGCGTTGGATAGCTGGACTACAATTTCAGAGCATGCCGGGTAGTGTATTTCGGTAGCGCAAAGGCCAATAGCGCCGACATCTGAGAAGACTCCGATTGCACAGGTGAGGGTAATGCCACTGGGTCTGGTGAGGTAGTCGATCATCCTGGCGTAGTCCTGGGCTTTGCTGGGCGTGTGTTTGCTGCCGTTGGGGTTTTTGGCATTATCGGCCAGCAGCACGGTAAAGAAAATCCTGATTTGAACGACACCATTTGATGATGTTTCTCGCTGGATGGATACACCCGGGATGTCGTCTTTGAGTAGGAAACCGTAAGCTGCGCCTGAGTTTACGGCTGGGTGGGTCAGGATGATGGAGCTATCTGCGCCTAGTGTGGGGGACATGGAAAATATCTCCGTGATCAGTTTTTGGTGATTGGTTTTCTTTGGATGGCGTTCATTGGCTATCTGCTATCAGCGAACGGCTATCAGCTTTCTGCTTAGAATCCTTTATCCAGTTCGGCCAGCGGGTCGCGGGCGGGCACCAGCAGGGTTGCGCCGCTGCTGTGCCAGGTCAGCTCATCCAGCACCGCGCACAGCGCCGCGCTCATCAACAAATCGTCGTGCAGCAGCCCGCTGCCGTGCCTGGCAGCCCGCGCGGCGTTTTCCGGCACGCCCCAGCCCAGGCGGTTATCAGGTCCCGCTCTCACCTCCATGCCGCAGGCGCTGCATTGCGCGAAGAACAGGTCGCGCAGCTCCTCCAGGTGCGGGCTGCCGGGCGCAGAGGCGTATTCCTTGTAGCGCCCGGAGTCGGCGATCTCCAGAAAGCGCCAGCCCAGTCTGGATTTGCTGGCTGTGTTGAACGTGAAGGGCATCACCCGCTCTCCGAAAGCGGCGCTGAGGAAACTGGCCAGGCCCGCGCCCACCCCGGTGGCATCCACCACCAGCCGGCGCGGCTGCCAGGTCTCCACCAGCCCGCGCAATTGCGCATACAGCGCGCTGTGCGGCGCACCCGTCCAGACCTGCCGCCAGACCGTCCGATAGGTGGGTTTGCCCAGCAGCGGATCGGAGCAGGTGGACAAGTCCACGTTGACCACAGTCAGCGCGGTGGAGTCGCGGCGCGGATTGGCCAGCGCTTCCATGCCCGGCAGCAGCGGGGACCAGGCGCGGCTCACCTGGGCTGGCAGCGCCAGCGCGTCCTCCCCGCCCACGTCCACCAGCAGCGCATACACTCTCCCCGGCGTCGGCAGGGCCTGGGCCGGGTGCAGGCCCTGCATCAACGCCAGCCGCTCCGCCGGGAACATGCCGCTTTCCCCTTCAAGTTCTTCGCTGTAATACTGGGTCTTGATCATCGGGTGCTGGCGGCCCATGCGCGCCGTCTGTTCGGCCACATAGCGCCCGTAGGCCGGCACTTCGGCTGCCACCTGGTCGGCGCCGATGCGGAAGACGCGCCGCACCCCATCCCGCTGCTCGGCCTCCTGCGCTGCGCGCAGTTCGCGCGCCAGCAGCGTCTGCCCGGTCCAGGCCGTTCCAAAGAAAACGCGCGTGGCGTTGGTGCTGGCCGCCATGGGGGCGATATCCCGATCGTACTTGTCGATGGCGATGTCCTGCGCCTCATCCAGCTCCAACAGCGTGCTGGCCGTGGCCCCCACGATGTTGGCCTGCGGGCTGCCAGACAGAAAAACGATGCGCGCCTGGCCGATGCGATAGATGTAGCCTTTCTCTTTGCGCCAAAGCGGCCCGGTCAGTTGATTTTTCACCAGCACGCGTTCCAGGCGTCTCATCGCGTTGACGGTTTGCGGCCGCCAGGTGGGGCTTATCTTCACGATCTCAGCTCCTTCAACGCTCAACAACCTCAGCAGCAGCGCCTCGATGTGCGCCTGCAGTTCGTTCTTTCCCGATTGGCGCGGGAACATGACCACCAGCGACAAGCCGCGCTGTTTCATCACCGACTCGACCACCGCGCGCATCACCTCCTGCTGATAAGAGCGCAGCGGCAGCCTGCCGGCGTAACGGCTGAAGGCGGGCGGATCGCGGAACACCGGCCTGAAGTCGAGCTGAAACCCGGGGAGGGCGTCGGAGGATTTGCGGCGCGGCATGTGTGTTCATGGGCTGCCCAGGAAAGATTTCAACATGGCGATGATCGAGAGAATGCCTGTCCCGCCGGATGACAGCCCCGACCACACTTTGAGCTGGGTCACCCCTTGGCTGGCTTCGCGCAGGCGCAGCTCGTGGTCATCACGGCATTTTTCCAACTCGTTCAGGCGCTGCTCGCTCAGTTCATTGCGGCGTTGCACATCCGCGCGCAGCCCGTTGACACTTTCGCGCAGCGCTTCAATCTGAGCCGACAGGTTGGCCACTCGTTCTGACAAGGTGATGCCGCTCAATGGACCTCCTGGATGGGGAGATGAACGCGATGGCTGAGGTGATTCTGGCGGGAGGGGCGGCGGATTGGCCCGCCCGGCAAACGGCGCAGTGTCTGACCGCTCATAGTTCGCCCCTGCCCGCCTCTTCATCCCGGCGCATCTCAGCCACCACCTCCACAAGTTGCCGGTCAATCTCATCATTCAGATTGCCTTCTTTTTGCAGGCTGCCTTGCATGCGCACCATGACCGCCAGCCGGCTGCAGGCGAGGCTGTACTGATCCAGAAAGCGCAGCTTGAAGGTTGGATTTTCGCTTTGGTCGTACAGATCGCGCATCTCGCGCAGTATCTTGCGCAGGAAGGCGATTTCGCTGCGGATGCCCGCATTGCGGCGGATGGGTAGGATGTCTGTGGATTGAGCAATTTTCATCGTTGGCCTCTTGTTTATAGAACTTATGTTCTGTCGAGATTATCCCGCTTTTCGAACAAAATACAATTGTGCATCACCACAATTCGCCAACCCGCGCATGTGATTAAGCACGATTGAAACCATCCCAAGACGGCATACACTATTCGCTCCGTAAACCCTCTATCTTTCTCTCCCTTGACAGAAATTCATTCCGGGCGCATGATTGGAACACGACCGTGCCATCGCTGCGGTTGACCCAACACTTTTTCCACATATGAATACCCGGTCATGGCGATTTGAGAGGAGGATACGATGAAGCACATGCGATGGTTGATTTCGCTGGTTGTCGCGCTCGCGCTGGTTCTGACCTGTCTGCAACCCGCGCTGGCCGAAACCCCGCCCCCACCCGCCGATCCCGGCGGGAAACCTGCCAGCCCTCCCACCCTCCCTGCTGAAAGCGGGGATGCTGCCGCGGACGAAGAGGATCCGGTCGACTCCATCGGCCCGCCCCCAGCCGCCCCGGACGCCGTCATTTCGCCGGCGATGGGCGCCTACACCGGCGGCGAGCTGCTCACCAATGCCCTCGGCAACCCGGTGAGCAGCGCGGCGCACTCGTCGGCCCTCACCCCGCCGGTCCAGGGC
>CAZCBJ010000202.1:0-7240 GCA_964496705.1 uncultured Anaerolineaceae bacterium
TGCGCAGCACCCCGAAGCGATCGCGAAGCATCCCTGCGGGAAGGGACTGCCGGGCGGGGGCGAGACCCTTCGCTGCGCTCAGGGATTCATGGTGGTGATTCCCTGAAGGAGCGCAGCGACTGAAGGGAATGCGGGCTTTTTTGGGGCAGAAATTTGTTAACACAGTACTCAGACACATGCTATGTTCACTTGATTTTCGTTTTCGGCTGTGTATAATGATTTCATTCTGACCCGAGAGAGTGCCGTATGACCACAGCCAAGACCTTTCAATGTCCCGCCTGCGGCGCGCCGCTGGATTATCCTGCGAAAGCTGCGCCGTCCATTCGCTGCCGCTACTGCCACAACACGGTGATTGTCCCGCAGCGGGATGAGTCCGCGCGCTCGGGCGATCCCCTCCCGCCCGGCGCCGAAACCTACACCCCTCCCGCGCGGAGTAAACTGCGCCCCTGGGTGGTGGTGGTGATTGCAATCGCGGGTCTGCTGATCCTGGTGGGAGCCCTGGCGCCGCTGCTGCTCATCCCGCTGGCGGTTGGTACGGCTGTCGAGATGGGTCCGGCGCTTCAAAAAGCGGTGAGCATCCCCACGGCCACCCCCATCCCCATCGCTTCACCCACACCAGTTTTTAGCCCAACGCCCGGTTTTGCCCAGGTGGTGATGAGCTTCGGCAGTGAGGGCAGCGGGCCGGGCTTGTTCGAGGATTCGCGCAGCATTGCCGTGGACGAGAATGGGCTGATCTACACCGGCGAATACCAGGGCGGGCGCATTCAGGTGTTCGACCCGCAGGGTAAATTCCTCAATCAGTTTTTGGCGGATACCGAAAAACCGCTGATGAGTCTCAGCGCCGGGACGCAGGGACGCTTGTTCGTCGTCCAGGGTGGCGAGATCAGCGTGTACGACGGCGCCAAAGGAGATTTGCTGGAAGTGGTGCCGCGCCCTGAAGGCAAATATTTCGACAACGCAATCGCGGCGCTGGACGGAGGGTTGCTGGCAGTCTCCTACCGCGCGCAGGATGAGATTTTGCGTCTGGGGCCGGATTATCAAGTGCGTCTGTCCATCCCCGAAGCGGTCAGCAGCCGGTCGGAAAAGTCGGGCATGGGTTTGCGCCTGGCGCTGGATGGTAATGAGAACATCTATGCGCTGAGCGCTTTCAACTTTTCGGTGTTCAAATTCACGGCGCAGGGCGAATTCATCACCCGCTTTGCCAGCCAGGGCGACCAACCCGGGCAGTTGCGCGCGCCCAACAGCATCGCTGTGGATGGGCAGGGGCGCGTGTATGTCAGCGACATGCGCAACGTGCACGTCTTCGCGCCGGACGGGCGTTACCTGGATAGCATCCCGGTGGATGGGGTGGCTTTTGGACTGGCTTTTGACCGGCAGGGCTACCTGTATGTGTCTGCCCGCAAGCAAATGTCCAAGTTTCAGATTTTGAAATAATCGCTAAGCCAGCGGTGCAGGAAAGCGACTGACCAAAGGTACTTGTACACCGGGTTGGGCAGCGGCGTTTCATCACGGGCTGCGACATACAATTGGCGCAAGACCTTCGGCTCCAGCCAGGGGCGCAGCGGCGAGGCTTCGTCCATCGCCGCTTCCAGGTGGCGCAGGAAGCGCGGGTCAGCAAATTTCTGGCGCGTTTTGGCCATGAAACCCACCTTCTGGCGGTAAACCACCTCCGGCGGAACGCGCGCGGCCAGCATCTTCTTTAATGTATATTTATCCTCCCGCTCCGCCCCGGGCCAGAAGCGGGCGTGCTGCAGTGCCAGGTCCACCATGGCGTGGTTCAGGAAGGGGTACTCGACCGTGAAGCCGAAGTGGTTGAACATGGTCTTGTCTTTCTGCGCGAACACTTTCGAGCAGAGGATGCCGATGTCAGCCACTGGCGCCAGGCAGGATGGGCCGCTGCGCGGCGCCACCGCCTTCACCCAGTCATCCAAAAAATTGTCGGCCGCCGCCGCATCCGCCGGGTCGGCGTGGCAGCCGATGCCAAGCAGGTTGTGCTGGGCCACCGTGTACCCTGGCAGCGGCATCCGGGCCGACCTGCGCAGCAGCCCGATGCGCCGCTCCAGCTCGCCCGGACGGCGCCAGATGCCCAGCGGACGGTAAGGCCAGCCGGCCAGCGCGCGCAGGAAGCGCGGCGCGCGGTATGCGTTGGTCAGGCGCAGCGCGCGGATGAACAGCCCGAAGTTTCCATCCGCGCCGGTGCCGTCCACAATGAGGTGGTCGGGGGAATAATTCTCAGCAATATAGCGCACCAGGTTGTAGGTGGGCAAACAGGAATAATCGCACAGCGGGAAGGGGAAGATGTCGGTCGCGTCGTCCAGCACGCGGTAGGGGTTGAAATCCTGATCGCGCACAATTTCAGCCTGCATGCCCAGGTGGCGCAGGATGTTCTGCGCGACGTCAGTTTCAGGATCATCGGGGCCAAAAGAATAATGCAGCAGGCGCGTATTCTCCAGGCGCATCGCTCCCACCTCGACCGCCAGCACACTCGAATCCACCCCGCCGCTGAACAGCAGCAGCGCTTCCCGCTCGCTGCACACCCGGCGCAACTGGGCGCGGATGGTCTCGGACAACACGCGAATTTGCTCCGCGTCGCGCATGGCGCGGTCGGCGTCGGTCGGCTGGCTCCATTCCATGTTGAGCTGCGAGCTCACTTGCAAATTGCGGAAATGGATGACATGCGCATACCCCGCGGCCAGCTCACCGATGCCCTTGAACGGCGTCAGCGGTGAAACGCAGGTGCCGTACTGCAGCAGCGAATAAATACCGCGCGGGTCCAGCTCCAGCGGCTGCCCGCGGAACAGGCGCAGATCATTGGTGAGGGTCAGGGCGGCTCCGTCCTGGCGGTGGAACAGGAAGTCCTGGCAGGGAAAGGGTATCTCCAGGCGGACGCGGTCCGGGAGCTGGCTGAGCTGGATGGCGCCCGGCAGCACCCCGCTCTGTAAGGTGATGCCGCTGTCTTTCTGGATGGTCAGGAGAAATGGCTGCATAACGCTGACTCGCTGCATGGCAGGTTGGCCGCGCCAGACTGAGTCTCAACTGGCGCGGATAATTTTATCTTATCACAGGTCGGATGGGTCAGACAGACCTGCGGCGCAGATGTGGGCAGATAACGGCATGAAGGCTGTGTGTTATAATCAATTTATGGGCGCCGAACGCTTTTTTCTGGGTGCTGCGCCTGGATGGTGATAAGACCATGCGACTGCGATATGCGCTGATCCTCTCTCTGCTGCTGACCGGGTTGATCCTGCTCAGCCTGACCTTTCCGGCGGCCGCCAGCCCTGTACCGCAGGCTTATTATCAAACGCCCACAGCGGGAACAGACGGGCGCATTATCTACATTGTCAAACAGAACGACACCTGCATCAGCATCTCGCTGCTCAACAACGTGCCGCTCGACACGCTGCGCCAGTTGAACAAAATCGAAGGCACCAACTGCCTGCTGCTGGTCGGTCAGACGATCCTGTTGGGGGTTGTCGAGGAGCCGACCGCCACCCCCGGTCCGACTCCCACCGCCACACCCATCCTGCCCAGCCCCACGCCCTTCAACGGCAGCGGTGAAATCTGCATATTGCTCTACAACGACGTTAACGGCAACGGGATGGCTGAGACCGGCGAAAACCCCCTGGCAGGCGGCGCGATCAGCATCAGCGACCGGGCCGGGAAAGTGTCGCTGACCGGCAGCAGCAGCGCCGCAGCCGATCCGGTCTGCTTTGCGGATATCCCGGAGGGGGATTACAACGTCAGCGTAGCCATTCCCGAAGGCTACAATCCGACCACCAACAATAATTATCCCCTCAAGCTGCAGGCTGGCGACCGCACGGTGCTGGACTTTGGCGCACAGATCAGCGCGCGCGCCTTGCCCATCCCGGTGGAAGAAGGCGGCCGCTCGCCGCTGCTGGGCATCCTCGGCGGGTTGTTGGTGCTGGCAGGTATTGGCCTGGGCATCTTCATGTTTGTGCTCAAGCGCTGAGTTTTTTCTGCTCTCTTTTCCTCTTTATATTGAGGCAGCAAATGCCGTCGATCGATTTTACCCATCAGAGCGAAGGCCGCTACGACCGCCAGCAATTGATCGCCTGGTGGGATCAGGAGCGGTTGGCGCGGGCGCGCTTCATCGTGGTTGGGGCGGGCGCGCTGGGCAATGAGGTGCTCAAACTGTTGGCGCTGATGGGCGCGGGGCATATCCAGGTGGTGGATTTCGACACGGTCAGCCCATCCAACCTGGCGCGCATGGTGCTGTTCCGCGAGCGCGACATCGGCCGACCCAAGGCGGAGGTGGCTGCCGAGCGGCTGGCCGAGATCAACCCGGCGACACGGGTGGAACCCGTGCAGGGCGACCTGCGCCACGCCATTGGCCTGGGCGATTACCACCGCGCCGACCTGGTGCTGGGCTGTCTGGACAGCGTCAACGCGCGTTGGGCGCTCAACCGGCGCTGTCTGCTGGCCGGCACGCCGTGGATTGACGGAGCGATGAGCGATTTTCACGGCCTGGTCAGCCATTACAGCCCGCAGGGCGGCGCCTGTTACGAATGCACCTTCACCGCGCGCACCCACGAGCGCTTCAGCCAGCGTTATTCCTGCCCCTTCGGGCTGCGCAGCGGACTGGACGACTACAAGGTGCCGACCACCGCGGTGGCCAGCTCGCTGATCGCTGCGCTGCAAGTGCAGCAGGCCATGCTGATCCTGCATGACCAAACGGATGGGCTGCAGCCGGGTGAGCGCTTGATGGTATACCTCAAACCCTTCCGCATGGTGCAGGACCGGCTGCCCGCCAACCCGGACTGCCTGGCGCACCACAGCCTGCCGCTGGATATTCCATTCGTGGATTTATCACCGCAGTCCAGCGCGCGCGACGCGCTGGCAGCCGTCCGGCAGTTTTTCCCGCAGGTCGCTGCGCTGCAATTGCCTGGCGAGTTCATCACCGGCTTCGTCTGCCCCGTCTGCGGCAGCCGGGAGTCCGTCGAGCGCTCCAAAGAACTGGTCTTTCAAGCTGAAAGCCGCTGCCCCGCGTGCGGCGGGCTGCGCGAGCCGCAGGTGATCACACAGGTGGCGGATGCATCCGACTGGGTTGATCTGCCGCTGGCGCGCTTTGGCATCCCGCCCCGCGATATTCTATCTTTTGACCATCCTGATGGGCTTGTTTACCTGGAAATGCGATAAAATAGTCACTCTTTCACCGCCCTCCGCGGGAAGGGGGGCACCCACTGGAAAGGAAAATCCATGTCCGCAAAAATTCAGCTCACCATCCGCACCGCCACACGCGACCGCCAGGCGACCATCTCCGCGCCGTCAGACGCCACCGTTTCGGAGATTCTCTCCTCGGCGCGCAACAACTGGAACCTCTCGTCCAGCTACGAATATGTGCTGCGCTGCGAAAGGCTGGGCGCGCAACTGGCCGACAACGCCACCCTGCAGGCTGCGGGGGTGGTGGAGGGCGACGTGCTCGAAATTCAGCCCCTGGCTGACGCCGGATAAGGGGCGCCTGTGCCTGCATCCAACCCGCAGCAGCGCCGGCTGCAGAGCGACTACGAAAAGGTGCAGAAACTGTGCGCCGAGAGCGGCGGCACGCTGCGCATCCTGCGCGTGTCGGGCCACCCCCCGCGCAGTTACGTGCTGGAATACCACTGTCCCAGCCTGGTGAAGGTCAAGGGCGAGCTGGTGGTGCGGGATGTGCACCAGGTGGAGATCAACCTGCCGTCCAGTTACCCCTTCAGCCAGCCCGGCGCGCGCATGCTCAGCGCGGTGTTCAACCCGCATGTTTTTCCCACCAACACCATTTGCCTGGGTGTGGTGTGGAGCGCAGCCGAGACGCTGGATGTGCTGGTGCTGCGCATCGGCGCGCTGCTGCAGCTCGACCCGCGTGTGCTCAACCCGCACAGCCCGGCCAATGGCGAGGCCAACGAGTGGGCGCAGCGCAACCGCGCCCGGCTCCCGCTGGGGCAGGTGAGCTTCAAAGGCCCGCCACCGGTCGAATCCAACCGTATCCAATGGACCTGAGCGATGGCTGACATCGAGTGGCAGGCAACCAGCGAATATCGGCCGCCCAACGGTTCGATCCGCGCCTTTTGCCTGACGCGCGGTATCGCCTGGCGCGCGGCGCAGGCGCTGGCGGGACCGCTGGTGTTCATTGAGCGCAGAGCGCTTGAAGCATTGCACGATTATTTATCCCACGACGTGCGCCGCGAACACGGCGGCGTGCTGGTGGGGCAGGCTTTTTTTGACCTGCAGGAGCAGCGCCACTGCACGCTGATCCGCGCCGCCATCCCCGCCCAGGCATCCGAAGGCTCGGCGGTGCATCTGCAATTCACACCCCAGACCTGGGACCACATTGCCGGGATCATCGAGGAGAGCTTTCCGGACCAGGTGATCGTCGGTTGGTATCATTCGCACCCCGCGTTGGGCGTGTTCATGTCCGGCACCGATCAAGCCACCCAGCGCGCTTTTTATCCCCATCCGTGGAGTGTGGCGGTGGTGGTGGATCCGGTGGCTGAGAGGGCGGGCTGGTTCTACAGCGCTGACTGCCTGCGCCTGGAGCGCAACTGCGTGCTGCCTTACGACGAGCGGCAGGAAGGAGAGATTGGATTGGGGAAGGCGGGCGCAGAAAGATTGCGGCAGGCATGGCTGCGCCTGGTGTGGCTGCTGCCTCTGGTATTAGCCGGGGTGATGCTGGTGGTTAGAATCCTATGGCGCGACGAGACCTGATCAAAGAGCTGGTGCGCTTGTTTGGTTTGCCCCCCGAGGCGGAGGAGCTGGTGCGCCGCCGCCTGGAAGCGTCCTCGACTCCGCCGCATGCATCCCAACCGCCCGATGAGCCGGGCCCTGCCCCTCGCCGCCGGACGCGGCGCAGCCGCCCAGAGACAGCCGACACGCCGCCCGCCCCTTCGCGCATTGAATGGGTGCAGCCGCCCGCCCCGGCGCCTAAGCCCAAAGCCAGATCGAGCCGCAGGCAGTCCGAAATCGAATGGGGCGGCGGCGCCAACGCTGCGCCTGACCCAGCGGGTCTGATCGGGCTGGAGGATGCCTTCGACCACACCCCGCTGCAGCCGGGTGAGAAGGTGGCTTTCTGCACCCGCGACCGGGTGGCCTACCACCTGACCACCTGGCAGTTCCTCAAGAGCCAGAATCACGGCCGCTGCTGCATCTGCGGGCAGTCGAACGTGTTTGAGATTCTCACCCTGCCCGGCGTGAGCCCCGCCGAGGGGGGCTCCCCAAACCGCTGCGCCCTCTGCCGGTCATCTCGCGC
>CAZCBJ010000203.1:0-7085 GCA_964496705.1 uncultured Anaerolineaceae bacterium
CCTGTCCCCGCTGCGGGTCCCGCCGCGTCCACGTCGTCCGCAACCTGCTGATGCGCCCGCTCTACATGGTCAGCGAGGAGCGGAAGGCCGTCTGCGCGAGCTGCGGATGGGCGGGCTGGAAACACGCCAACGAATGGCGCTTCTCGCAGGCTCACGCCAACGACCCCACCGCCAGGGCCGAACCACACGTGGACGCGCGCCGGCGACGCGCGCGCCGCCGGCAGCACTACCTCGTCATGGCGATTGTCGTCATGGTGCTGGCTGCCTGGCTGATCGCCCAGGCCATGTGCGGCTGAGCGCCCCGGCGACGGCCGGCGCCCTGCGTCAGCTCGCGGCCAGGCCCATCCGCTTGAGCTTCTCGACCAGCGTCGTGCGTTTCAGATTGAGGAGCTTCGCCGCGGCACCCCTGTTGCCGCCCGTCTTCTCGAGCGCCCGCGCGATCACATCGCGCTCGAGGCGATCGATGTAGCCAGGCAGATCGAACCCCTCTTCGGGGATCGGCATGTCCACCGGCGCGATCGACGCGCCAGCGGCCTGAATGGCCGCGGGCAGGTCCCGCACGTCGATCTGCCGGCGCCCGCCGCTCAGCGCCACCGCCCGCTCGAGCACGTTCTCGAGCTCGCGGACGTTGCCGGGCCAGTTGTACGACATCAGGTGGCGCAGCGCGTCCTGGGACACCGTGAGCGCCGGCTGCCCGCTCGATCCGGCCCCAGCGCTGGCGCCCTGACCCGCCAGCCCCGCGTCGCGGCGGCCGTTCGCGCCGCCGCCCAGCTCGACGAGTTGCGCGGCAAACCGCTCCAGGAGATGCTGCGCCAGCAGCGGCACATCGTCTTTTCGCTCGCGCAGCGCGGGCAGATGCACGGGGATGACGTTGAGGCGGTAGAAGAGATCCTCGCGGAACGCGCCCTCGGCCACCGCCCGCGCCAGGTCCGTATTTGTCGCCGCGATGATCCGGACGTCGACGCGAATCGACCCGGTATCGCCCAGGCGCTGCACCTCGCGGTTCTGGATCACCCGCAGCAGCTTCATCTGGAGCGCGGCCGACATGGTGCCCACTTCGTCCAGGAAGAGCGTGCCGCGGTTCGCCTCTTCGAAGCGCCCCGCCCGCGTGGCCACCGCGCCGGTAAACGCGCCGCGGATGTGGCCGAACAGTTCGGCCTCCAGCAGCGTTTCGGGGATGGCGCCGCAGTTGATCGCGACGAACCGCTGCGCGCGTCGCGGACTGTTCTGGTGGACGGCGCGGGCGACGAGTTCCTTGCCCGTGCCGGTCTCGCCGGTGATGAGCACGGTGCTGGCCGTCGACGCGATGGTCTCGAGCACCTCGAACAGATCCCGCATCACCTGGCTCTTGCCGACAATGCCGCTGAAGCTGTAGCGGCGTTCCAGCGCCTTGCGCAGGTAGGCGTTCTCGGAGCGCAGCCGGCGCTGCTCCAGGGCGGCGTCGATGACGTGCGTGAGTTCGTCGAACTGGAAGGGCTTCTGGATGAAGTCCGTGGCGCCGCGTTTGATGGCCTCCACGGCGTCCTTCACGGTGCCGAAGCCCGTGACGATGACGCCGATGATCTCGGGGTAAAGGGCGCGGGCTTCCTCGAGGACGCGGTTGCCGTCGACGCCGCCGCCCAGGCGCAGGTCGGTCAGCACGAGGTCGAAAGCGAACTCGGACAGCCGCGCCAGCGCATCCTCGCCGCTCGCGGCCTGCACCACCGTGAATCCGCGCTCGCCGAGCCGTTCGGCCACAACTTCGCGCAGGGGCGCTTCGTCTTCGACAAACAGAATGTGTGTTTCAGCCATGTTTCGCCAGCAGCCCGCTCCCCGCCCCCATGACAAACACTCCCGGAGTGATTCTTACATTCTTAACAGCCACCGTGCGCGCCCGGGCGCGGCCTACTCCGCCAGCACCTCCCGCGCGACGCGCAGCAGATCTCCCAGGCGGAACGGCTTCGGCAGCCACCGGCACCCGCTCTCGGCGAGAAACCGCTCGGCGTCGGTGGCAATCACGTCCCCCGTCACGAACAGGATGCGCGACGTCATCTCTGGATACTGCTCCGCCAGCGCGCGGTAGAACCGCATGCCATCCATCCGCGGCATCTTGAGGTCGCAGATGATCAGATCGTAGTGCCCGCCCTCCAGACGCGCCAGCGCCTCTTCGCCGTCCCCGGCGCGATCGACGAGGAACCCAGCGTCGGCAAACGACTCGGCCATCGCCAGCGCCAGCGCGGCTTCGTCCTCGACGACAAGCACGGCCTGACCGTCGAGCTTCGGGACTGGCGCGGGCTGGAGCGCGGGCGCCGCGCCCGGCGCCTGCGGCCTCAGCTTGCCGCCGGTCGCCGGCAGCTGGATGAAGAACGACGCTCCCTGCCCGCGCGCCGACTCGAGCCAGAGGCGGCCGCCGTGCTCCTCGACGATGGCGTACGCGACGGTGAGGCCGAGCCCCGTGCCCTTGCCCACATCCTTCGTCGTGAAGAACGGGTCGAAGATCTTCTTCTTCACCTCGTCCGGGACGCCCGGGCCATCGTCATTGACCTCGAGAATGACCGACTCGCCCGCCTCGTCCTGCCACGTGCGCACCACCAGCGCGCCGCGCCCGTGGGCGCCCAGCATCGCCTGCTCGGCGTTGATGACCAGGTTGAGCAGCACCTGCTGGATCTGGTGCGGATCGGCAAAGACGTGCGGCAGGCCGGCGGCGAGCGCGTCGATGACGGTGATGTTGGTGACGCGCTGCTCGTAGGCTCGCAGCGCCAGGGTCTCGCGGACGACCTGGTTGACGTCCACCATCGTTCGCGTCGTGTGCCGCTTGCGCGCGAACGTCAGCAGGTTGCGAACGATGCGCGCGGCGCGATCGGCCTCGCTGAGGATCGTCTCGATGCCTTTGCGACACTGGGGATCGAGGTCGCGTTGCGCCAGGCGCTCGGCCCAGGTGAGGATCGTGGCGAGCGGGTTGTTGAGCTCGTGGGCCACGCCCGAGATCGTCGTGCCGAGGGCTGCCATCTTCTCGGCCTGGAGCAGCTGGTGGTACAGGTCGCGCGTCTGATCCTCGTGGCGCTTGCGATCGCTGACGTCGCGCACCAGCGCGGCGACGCGCAGGCAGTCGCCCCCCGCCTCGACCTCCGCCTGGGCGTTGACCTCCACCCAGATGGGTGAGTTGTCGGCCCGCAGCAGGCGCAGCAGGTAGTCGGTGACGGCGCCCTCGCGCGCGAGGCGATCGAGGAACACCTCGCGGGCGTCGCGGTCGGCAAACCGGTCCGGCGCGAAGGGCCGGAGGTGGGCGTCAGGAGTGTCGGCCGGGACGCCGACAATCAGGCGGAAATACGCGTTAGCGGCGAGCGTCTCGTTGTCACGGGAGGTCAGCCGGCCGACATAGACACCCTCGTGCACCGCTTCGAAAAGCCGGGCGAAGGCCTCTGCGCGAGCCTGTGAGAAACCGGGCGCCACGACGACATCATACCCGCAACCCCCGCAGCCTCCACGTCCCGAACCACTCCGGGAGTGTTTGTTAAGAAAATGTAAGAACCACTCCGGGAGTGGTTGATATGATCCGGGCGATGCGCATCTCGTTCGACCTGGACGGCGTGCTGGCCGACATGGACACGGCACTGGCGAAGATGGCCGAGGCCGAATTCGGCACCACCCCGCGACTCGGCGCCCAGGCCGCCGCCGTCGGCACGGACCCAGCCCCGGGCAACGGGCCCGCCAGCGACCCGGCCCCGCCCGACCTGCCCAGCGCCGCCATTCTCGCCCAGCTCACCACGCGCCAGCAGAACCAGCTCTGGCAGCGCGTGCGCGAAACCCGCAACTTCTGGGAATCGCTCGTCGAGCACGAGCCCGGCATCGTTCGCCGCATCCAGGACCTGGCCTACCAGCTGCGCTGGGAAGTGCTGTTTGTCACCCAGCGGCCGTCAACGGCCGGCCAGACGGCCCAGGTGCAGTCGCAGCACTGGCTCCGGCGCCAGGGCTTCGACATCCCGGCGGTCTACACGACCCGCGGCTCGCGCGGCCGCATGGCCGACGCCTTGTCGCTCGACGCCCACGTCGACGACCGCATCGAAAACGCGATGGATATCGCCACCGAGTCGCGGGCGTGGTCGATCCTCGTGTGGCGCGACGAAGCCTCCTTCGAACGCATCGCCGGCAACGCCCGCCGCCTCAACATCGCGGTGGTCCGCACCGTCGCCGAGGCCCTGGACCGCATCGAGCTGGCAGACCGCGGCGGCGACAGCGCCTCGCGCCGATCCCTGCCCGTGATGGTCGATGAAGAGGAGCAGCACACCGGACCGGCGCTGCTGGCGAGACTGAAGAAGGCCTTCGGCCGCCGCTGATCCTACGTCGTCTTCTGCGCGGCCGACGCGGCGCGGCCATCTGCCAGCGCCTGGTCGATGGCGTCGAAGTCGGGCGCCGCGGCGTCGCTGCGGCCTTCGGGCGGCGCGGAGCCCGGGCGGGCACGCTCGGTCACCTCACCCCACCCGCGCCAGCCGCATTCATCGCACCGGAACAGGCGTTTATGCGAGAAGTCGCGGCGCAGCCGCTCCCAGGCCGTCTTGGTCCTCGAGCGATGGACGCGGTTCGACCGGCATCTCGGGCAGGAAGTCATGTCTCTATCATCCGCACTCACCGGCCCGCGCTCAAGCTAAAATCCCAGGCATGACGCGCCTGCCACCCCTTCGCGAACTCGAGCCGGACACCGCCGGCTGGGCCTTCTACTACTGCGCCGCCAAGGAGGTCCGCCAGGGGCGGGCCGGCGAATTCCTGTCGCTCACGCTCAGAGACGCCACCGGCAGCGTGCCGGCGCGGGTGTTCGACAACACGGCCACGCTGAAGGGCGAATTCGACGCCGGCGAGTTCGTCAAGGTCCAGGGACGCGCCTCGCTCTACAACAGCCAGCTCCAGCTGGTCGTCGAACGGATCCGCCGCGTCAACGCCGACCAGGACCGCAAGGACGGCTTCCGCGAAGAGGACTGCGTCCTGGCGTCGCCGCGGCCGATTGCCGAGATGTGGGCCGAGCTCGACGCGATGGTCGCCGGGGTGCGCAACCCGCACGTCCGCGAACTTCTGCAGCGCGTCGTTCGGGACAACGACGCGCAATTGCGGGAGTGGCCGGCGGCGCAGACCGTGCATCACGCGTACCGGGGCGGCTTCCTCGAGCACGTCCTGCAGGTCGCGCGCGTCGCCCTGACGCTGGCCGACATCTACGGCGCCAACCGCGACATCGTTGTCGCTGGCGCGCTCCTGCACGACATCGGGAAGCTGCAGGAGTTGAGCTACGACGGCACCACCACCTACTCGCGCGAGGGACGCCTGCTCGGCCACGTCGCCATGGGGCTCATCGTCGTTCGCGACGCAGCCCGCGCGATCCCCGGGTTCCCCGGCGCGCTGCTCACCCAGATCGAGCACATCGTTCTGTCGCACCACGGGTCGGCCGAGCTCGGCGCGCCGGTCGAGCCGATGACCGTCGAGGCGTTCATCCTGTCGGCCGTGGACGACCTCGACGCCAAGGTGCACCAGATTCAGCGGGCGATCATGGACGACATCGGCGAATCCGAGTTCACCTCGTATCAATCGCGGTTCGGCCGGGCGTTCTTCAAGACGCCGCCGCGCGCCTCCGAGACCACGTGACGGCCATGAAACCCCGCGTCGCCTTCTGGTCCCTGACGTCCGCGCTGGCGGGCTTCCTGTTCGGCTTCGACACCGTCGTGATCTCGGGGGCCGAGCAGACGATCCAGTCGCTGTGGCAGCTCAGCCCGGGCACCCACGGGCTGGCGATGGGGTCGGCGCTCTACGGGACCGTGCTCGGCGCGCTGCTGGGCGGCTGGCCCGCGGACCGGTTCGGCCGTCGGCCCACCCTGCTGTGGATCGGCATTCTATATTTCGTCTCGGCGATCTGGTCGGGGCTCGCGCCGGACGTGACGTCCCTGATCGCCGCGCGGTTCATCGGCGGCGTGGGCGTCGGCATCTCGACGGTGGCCGCGCCGATGTACATCGCGGAGATCGCGCCGCCCGGCCATCGCGGACGGCTCGCGGGCCTGTTCCAGTTCAACATCGTGTTCGGCATCCTCGTCGCGTTCCTGTCGAACGCGCTCATCGCGCCCGTGGGCGCGCACGCCTGGCGCTGGATGCTGGGCATCGAAGCGGTGCCGGCGCTGATCTACGGCGCGCTGTGCCTGGTCATTCCCGAGAGCCCGCGCTGGCTGCTCGCCCGCAAGGGCGACCGGGCCGCCGGCATCCGCATCCTCGAGCGCCTCCAGCCGGACGCGGCGCGGGCCGCCATCGAGGCGACAGCGGACGAGATCCTCGCCAGCGCGCACGAGCAGGTGGAGACGCGGCGGTTCTGGACGCGGCACCTCCGCCTGCCAATCCTGCTCGCGTTCCTGCTCGCCTTCTTCAACCAGCTCTCCGGCATCAACGCCGTCCTGTATTTCGCGCCGCGGATCTTCGCGCTCGCCGGCCTGGCGAAACAGGCGGCGCTGCTCCAGTCGATCGGCATCGGGGTGACTAACCTCGTCTTCACGTTCGTCGGCCTGTGGCTGATCGATCGCCTGGGCCGGCGCACGCTGCTCTACATCGGCTCGATCGGCTATATCGCATCGCTGGGCCTGACGGCGTGGGCGTTCTTCACCGGCCACTACGCCATCGTTCCCGCGTGCCTCTTCGCGTTCATCGCGTCGCACGCCGTCGGCCAGGGGGCAGTCATCTGGGTCTACATCGCCGAGATCTTCCCGAACCGCCATCGCGCGGAGGGTCAAACGCTGGGCTGCGCCACGCACTGGATCTTCGCCGCGCTGCTCACGACGTTCTTCCCCGGGATGGTCACCGCGTTCGCCCCCGGCTACGTCTTCCTGTTCTTCTGCGGGATGATGGTCCTGCAGCTCGTGTGGGTGAGCACGATGGTCATCGAGACGAGGGGCGTGCCGCTCGAGGAGATCGAACACCGGCTCCGCGGGCCGGCAACGGCCGCCCGGGACCGCGCGATCGACCCGGGGACCACGCCACGGTAGCCGCGCAGGACACGCGCCCCCCGGCAGACCGCCGTTCGAATCGCGGCCCGCGCGGCAGCGGGTCTGGGTATACTGGCACGCCGAGGAGGATCGTTG
>CAZCBJ010000204.1:0-7068 GCA_964496705.1 uncultured Anaerolineaceae bacterium
TACACCCCAATAATGTCCCGCGCCTCGAAATGCGCTCTGGGATGATATGTGTAATAGGTGCGAATCGCCCGCCGGTGAACTTCACCCATGGTCGTCGCATTGCCAAACAGCCCACGGAGAAACTGGTAGTGCACACGGTCGTTAAAGCGCATCTCGGCGCCGGCAGTCGTCTTTCCGAAGGTTGTGGAAGCATGATAGGTGATCTGTCGTTCCAACGCGCCGCGCGCCAGGGCATCAGTATAAAAGTTCCACTGCGTGGGGTCATTGGTCGCGTCATAGCCTGTGGTATATCCGGCGTGACACCCGACGTTGACGAATACCGAACCGGGGAACACAGCCAGGATGTTCAGGTATCCGCTGGTGAAATGCAGCGTGATCGGCGTCGTGTTGTAGTAATGGGTGGCGTGAGAGTTGAGGATCGTCAAGCGGGGGCCTGAGGCCGGATTGTTTAGTGCATAGGTTACATTGCCAGGCACCCACTTATCTCCCGCCGTCTCATCCCACCACAAACGATGGCGTGGGGTACCGCGATCGGTCAAATCATCCGTCAAAACGTTATATCCCGAATCGCGGAGCAGGTTGACGAGTGTGCGTGTGTTGGCCTGCCAACCAAATTTCACCGTCCCATCCGCATAAAGTTCATTACGGATATTGAACGTAAACGCCGAGCCGGTGAGCGGTCCCACCACCGCCGGTTTCTCGTAACCGTCGATCATCGCGACCAGCGAGAGCGGAGCGAGGGCAAAGATCCGTCCCAACCCCCAATCCACGTCCGGCCCCGGCGGCGTGGTCATGGCGCGATTGCTGTATGGCACGTCGGTCATGATCACGTTCTCCTGCGTGTCGATAATCGTTGCGACCCCGTGGTGTAGCGGATTGCCAGCCGCATCATTTCCCTGTTCATAGCGGCTTTCATCGTCAGCTTTGGGATCAGGGAAACGATAAAACGGCACGACGGCGTCATCGCCGATGATGGCGATGGACTTCAGACGCGCGGCGGGCAAGCGCGCCGCCAGCCAATCAATGGTGAGAGGCATTTGCGCGCGTTGGGCAGCGTTGGCGTAGTCGAAGTCCTCGACATAAGCATCCTGCCGCACATCCAGCACCACGCCTTTATGCGCGGCGGCGTAGACGCGGATGCGCTCCACGGCCTCGTAATAGTCGAGCGTATGGTTGGTGTTCCGATCCTGGATAGCAGAGTTGGCGCTGGTGAGATTGAATTCCTTATACAGTTCACGCAGATCGGTCAGCACGACCAGTTCGGGTTGGGGATTGGGCGTTAGCGTCACCCTGTCGCTGAGCAGCGCCTCGGCGAACGGCTTCCCGGCCTGGACCACATAAAGCTCCAGTGTGTACGTAAGGGCCTCCGTGGGCGTGAACCACAGCGAAGGGTGAACGTCGTTGGCGTTGAAATCGGCCTGCGTGCGGTCGAGGCGGCCCGCGCCGTCGTTGGTCATCTTGCGGGGATTGGCCGCATCGCCGTTGACCACGACGTACATATCCACGTTCTTCAAGCCGCATGTTTTGAGCGCGGCGGCCTGGAGTTCGTCCAATGCGCCGTAGAGCAAGACGTGCATATCGGGGACGCCGCCCGCATACGGGTTGAACGCCGCTTTGGGGATGAAAGTGGACGATGAGACCCGCAGTTTATACGGTGAGTTCGACAACTCCGACGTGTTGCCGGCCGGGTCGGTGGCGGTGGCGGCGACGGTGTAACTCACCGGCAGCGCGCTCGCCAGGGTGACGGTGAACGCCGCGTTGCCCTGCGCGTCGGTGGTGACGTTTTTGAACGTGAGATACCGCTCGCCGTCGCCGTAGCCTACCGGGAAGCCACGCGCGGCGTTGCAGATTTCGTAGGCGAAGAGTTCCACGCGATACGTGGTGTTCGGAGCGCTGGAAAGCGTGCCCGTCACGACCTTGTCTTTCACGCCCAGAATCGTGGGAAAGTTCTGGCGCTGATTGGCGCCCGCGTCCACGTCGCCCAGGTCGTTGGATGTGAAACCGTCGTCGTCCAAATCCACGGGACGCCCGTCGTTGAGGTAGATGGCGTTCCCCTGAAGCGTGTTGCTGATGGCGTTATCCGCGATCAGCACGCCCACGTCGGCGTTGAAGGCGATGGTGTTGGTCGCCGCGCCCGTCCCGCCGATGAGGTTGCGCGTTCCTTCCGAAATCCAAATGCCGGCGCCGCCGTTGCCCGCCGGAGTTTGGTCGGCCAGCACGCCGATGAGGTTTCCTTGAATCTGGTTGCCGGTCGCGCCGGGCCGGAACACGTATATCCCGCCATACGCGCTGCCAACGACGATATTGCGCGCTGCGGACGTCGCGCCGCCGATCTGATTGCCGGACGCGCCTTCTATGCCGATGCCCATAAATCGGTTGCCGGGATCGTCGCCGCTGCCGGGGACTTCGTCCGGGTCGCTGAAGCTGCCGTTCTGGTACGCGCCGATGAGGTTGCCCTGCACGGTGTTGCTCAGCGCCGTCCCATCGACGATCTGAATGGTGACGCCGTTCTGGCCGTTGCCGGCGATGACGTTGCCCGCGCCTGTTTCCGCGCCGCCGACGGTATTCCGCGAGGCATCGTAGATCATCACGCCGCTGTACGTGTTGGGCGCCAGCGCCATACCGCTCGCGTTCAGGCCGATGAGATTGCCCTGCACAAGGTTGCCCTCAGCCGCGCCGCCTCCACCCGCGCGAATTTCGACGCCGTTTCCCATGTTCCCGGCGATGACGTTGCGCGCGCCGGTCGGCGTCCCGCCGATGGTGTTGTAGGAGGCGTTATAGATCGCCACGCCATTAGCGCCGTTGGAAAGTATCGCCAATCCGGTCGCATCCACCCCGATGCGGTTGCCCTGGACGAGGTTGCCGGTCGCCGTGTACTCACCGGCGGTTTGAATCAAAATGCCGTTGCCCAGGTTCCCGGCGATGACATTGCCCGCACCTTCCGCCGCCCCGCCAACCTGGTTGGACGAGGCATTGTGAATGATGACGCCGTTGCCATTGTTGGGAAATGCCTGCGTCCCGCTCACGTCCAGGCCGATGTAATTACCCTGGATGATGTTGCCGTCGGCGGGCGCGGCAAACGCCGCCGGTTCTGAGATCGGCGCAGAAGGCTCACCCTCCCGTCGCAAGCCATAGCTAACCGGCGACACGCTCGGAGCCGCTGTCGTCATAGCCGGCGGGACAGAAATTTCCACACCGCTCAACCCACTTGCCGCGATAATGTTGCGAGCCGCAGCGGTGGTTCCGCCTACCGTGTTGTTGGACGATTGATGGATGAGCACACCCACGCGCGCATTGGGCAGTTCCTGTGTCCCACTGATGTTGGTGCCGATGTAGTTGCCCACCACCAGGTTGCCGCTCGTCCCCTGGTCCAGGGCGACGCCGTGCTGCCCGTTCCCCGCGATGATATTGCGCTCGCCGGTCGCCGTCCCGCCGATCTGGTTGTTGGTGGATGTGGGGTAGAAGACGGCGACGCCGGTGTAACCATTACCCAGCATGGTTTGCCCGTTGGGCGCGATGCCGATGTAGTTGCCGATGATACGGTTGCCGGACGCGCCAATGTTATTGACCGCGTTGCCGATCTGGATGCCGTGCCCGTTGTTCCCGGAGATCACGTTGCGCTGCGCGGGCGTCGTCCCGCCGATGCGGTTGCCGTCGGCGCCTTCGACGATAATAATGCCGCTATTCCCATTGCCCAGGCCGCTAAGGCCAGCGGCGTTCGTTCCCAGGAAGTTGCCCTCGACGACGTTGTTGTCGCCGTCCACAGCGATGCCGCAACCGTTGAGCGTCCCATCGCCCTTGAAACCGGTGATCGTCATCCCGCGGATCGTGCTGTTGGACGCCACCAGATACAAGCCGTTCGTTCCTACCGGGGCAAGCGCGCCATCCAGCCGCACCGACCCGCCGTGGCCCTGGTCGATGCCGTTGATGGTCATCGCGTCGGTGATGTACGGCAATGCTGTCTGTGGGCGGATCGGTTGCGCGACGAAGCTGAAGACGATTTCGTCCGCGCCCACACCGGCGTTGGCCTCCTGGATGGCCGCGCGTAAGGTGCAAACGCCAGGCGCGGGCGTACAAACCGTATGGCCCACGTCCCACGTCCCCGGGTCGCAGGCGCCATTGCCGGGATTGCAGTCTTCATAATCCAGGGTCGTGTTGACGACGAAGAGTTGCGCGGGCGCGGTCAGGGGGGTAGCATTGACAGGGGAGTCTAGCGGAACAACGAGTAAAGCCAACAAAAACGCACACAGAACGGTACTCTTGAAGATTCTCGATGGATTCATGGCACTCATCACCTCCATACGCTATGCAGCATCACAGCCACACAAAAAATCCCGACAGGAATCGGGATTTTTCCAAATGAGCATCAACAGTTGCTACAGGGGAGTACCAATTCGATCACAATGCCGGGACCATCTTCCCGGTTGAAGCTACGGCAGGAGCCACCCACGCTCCATACGTGCGTCGCCACCATGGAGAGGCCCAGGCCCATGCCGGCGACCTGGCCTGTGGCGAACTTGTCGCCTTGATAGTACGGCATCCACATGTGGACCAACTGCTCCGGCGAGAGGGTCAAACCATCGTCCCACACCTGAATCTCCACCTGCTGCACCCCGGTTTTGGCCACATCGACCGTAATCACCGGCATGTTGCGCGGGTGAAACTTCTTGGCGTTTTCCAGGATTTCCCACAGCACCGCTTCGAGGCTCCAACCGGAGAGCATCAAGCGGGTATCTTGCACAGTTTCCAGACCAGAGACGGTGATCTCAGGCAGCAACAACTCGCTCCCAATGCGTTTGACAAGCGGGGCAAGATCAGTCAGGGAGAACGCCAGGTCCGGCGACACGACGCGCGGCGCTCCCAGATAGCGAACGATCTGCTCGACCTCGTTGTAGAGATGTTCCGCTCCTTCGGCGGCGTTCTGGATAAACATCTGGATGTCTTCTTGCGACATGGTCGCCACCTGGTCGACCAGAAAGGTCAGACCGGTGTAGATCGGCACGAGAGGCGTGCGCAGTTTGTGAGCGATGACGGCATGGAAGCGGCTTAGCTCTTCCTGCAACGAGGTCGTTTCGGTGATATCGGTGAGGCAAATGATCCGTCCCGCTTCGGTATCCAGGCCGGCAGAAATATCCAGCATTTCCACCTGCAACCAGAAGGCTTTGGCGATCTGGGTTTCGGGACGCACCAGGTAGAGCGGGACCGGCGCTTTGTTGACGAACATCTTCTTTGGCCAGAGCGCCCAAGCCGCCTGCGGTTCGCGGCGATACTGCTGCCTGACGAGGTCCATAAACGCGGGTGGCGCAGTCTTGTCGATCTCGCGTCCCAGACCCAGATACAACTGCGCTTTGATATTTGCGTACAGGATCCGTTCCTCGTCGTCGACGATAATGTATCCATCGTTCACCCGGCCCAGAAGGTAGCGGAACATCGCTTCCGAAGCGCGCAGGGTCGCCGTGCTCTCGGTCGTCCGCCGGTTGAGGATTTCGTGCGCAGTACGCAGAGCGGCTTCGGCCTCCTGGCGGGCAGCGCTCTCCTGCTGAAGCTGTGCGGTATGCGCCGCTTCTTGCTGTCGCGCGCGCTGGAGCGCGAGATGCATCTCGATGCGGGTGATGACCTCTGCGGAGCGATACGGTTTAGCCAGATAATCCGCGCCGCCGGCGGCAAAGACCGCGCTACGTTCCATATCGGCATCAACGACGCCGCAGAAAAGCACCGGCATCGTCCACGCTTCCAGGGCTTGCAAGCGCGTATAAGCGCCAATCGCCCCCGCATCCAGGATCACGACGGATGGCGCAAGTGCAGCGATGCTTTCGGGGGTGACTTCATCCTGGGAGAGCGCACGGGTGATGTATCCACGCAAGGTCAAAATTTCGGCCAAGATTTGGCTATCAGTGACGTTATCATCGACAATCAAAACGATTCCTGGTTTGGTATTTTCCATACATCCATACCTCCACCCTCACGCTATATATCTCTAGTATACTCGCAAATCGGGCCGTTCACAAGAGGCGTCAGCACATTCATCCTTCCCACAGCAATGCCTGCATTTCCCGAATAGACGTCATCTGCGGCTGTCCCAATGCTCTCAACGTCAGGGTCAGGATGTCGATGCTAAATTCGTGCAGGAAAGTGAAAGCCATCGCACGCGTGAAGAAAGTGTCGTCGAGTTTGAGATGCGGATTATAAGCCGTCATGAACGCCGCCAGCCCGTCATAATCCCGATCCAGCCCGCTAAACCACAGCGCGATCCACTCGTAGTCACGCGCGCCCACCAGCGCGTCGCCAAAATCGATCAGCGCAGAGATACGCCATTTGCCATCCCGCTGCTCCAGCAGGATGTGATCCTCGGTCAAGTCACCGTTCAGCAACGCCAGTGGCGGCTCCTTATCTCCGGTCAGGACGGACGCCAGAAATTCCGGGATTTCGGCGACGACCGGCGCGGGCAGAATCCCGGCCCAGCGCGCGGGATCGGCGATCTCGACTTGCCGTTGGTGCACGAACTGCTGCCAACTGGCCTGGGTATGGGGCAGTGACGTCAGCGGAGCCACCGGCACGCGGTGCAGTTCCCGCACTATCTCGCCCAGCTCGGCAGCGATACGCTCAAGGTTACGCCGTGGAATGTCGGCGCGCACTTCGCGGATGGGCAAGCCCGGCTTGAAGTCGCTGATGATGTAGGGCCAGCGAATCTGATCCTCAAGGATGCCTTGCGCGATAAGCTGTGGCACGGGCAGGTGCGGATTGGGACCGAGCAGCGCGTACAACTCGCGCTCCAGATCGAAATCCTCCGGACAGAACGGCGCGTAAATCTTGACGACGTAGGCGTCATCGACAACGAAGACGGCGTTCGTGCCTGGATACCCGGCTTCGACGCGCCGCACCGGCAAGCCGTGGCGTTGGCAGATTTCCCGCACCGCCGCCGTCCACTGCGCAGTATTGGTGAAAATCCGCGCCCACTCAGCCCAGGTGGTGACGATAGGCAGCAAAGATGGCATGTTGCGAATTGCGAATTACGAATTACGAATTGCGAATTGCGAATTACGAATTGCGAATTGCGAATTACGAATT
>CAZCBJ010000205.1:0-7065 GCA_964496705.1 uncultured Anaerolineaceae bacterium
AGATTAATAACTGGAATTGCTGCGATCTTCAGGTCATTTCGCTTGATCTGGCCAGATGATGCATGGCAGCCGCGTTTTGCGCATACAACTCTCGGTACAGTTGATAATACAGCTCATATCGTCGATGTGCCGTGTGATCATCTACGAGGAGGGTGCTCTCTTGTAGCCATTGAAGGATGTGAGAAGAGGCGTTGATTGCTCCGCACCCCAGGCCTGCCAGAAAGGCGTCTCCGTAGCTGGCGCCGGTTTGACGGGCAGGGATGATTTGACTGATTCCGGCGATGTCGCAGATGATTTGCATCCAGGGCAGGTTGCGCGTTCCGCCACCCACGGCCAGCACGCGTGTGGGGCGCAAGCCTTCGGCCTGCATCACCTCCAGGTTGTGGCGGATGGCAAATCCTACCGATTCGAGCAGCGCGCGGTACATGTCAGCGCGTGTGTGCTTCATGGTGAGGCCGAACAGTATCCCCCGCGCCAGTGGATCGTGGATGGGGGTGCGCTCGCCATAGAAATAGGGCAGCGCCACCAGACCGTTGGCGCCGGGCGGCGAGCTGGCAGCAAGCCTTGCCAGGGCTGCATACGCATTTTCGCCCGTTTCCTGTTCAGCCGCCAGCTCCGCCGCGCCGAACTGGTCGCGGAACCAGCGGGTCAAACCGCCGGCAGTGGTGGTGCCGCCCGCTACGCAGAAAGATCCCGGCTCCAGAAAAGGCGCAGTCCAGAAAATGCGCGAGGCGGCTGGCTCTTGGGTTTTTAATATAAAGAAAGTGCTTGAGCCGTACATGATCATCATATCGCCAATTTCAGACAACCCGGCGGAAACCGCCTCGGCAGCCGCATCCGCCGTGCCGGTGATCACCGGGGTTCCCTCGGCCAGGCCGGTTTCATGCGCTGCCGCCGCGCTGACCCTCCCGGCGATCTGGCAGGTCCAAGTGGGGCGCGGCATCCATTCCAGCGGCGCAATGAACCCTGCCAGGCTCTCATCCCACTGCAGCGCCTGCACATTGAAAAAGGGCGCAAAACCAGCCGCATCATAGATGTCGATGGTATTTTCCCCGGTCAGGCGAAAATTAAGATAACCAGGTCCGTTGGTGATCCAGTGAGTCTTCGCCCAGACATTCGGCGCATGCCTGCGCAGCCATAGAATTTTGGGTGCGCCGGATTGCGAAGACAGGCTGGCGCCGGTTAGCTTGAACAACTCATCCATCTCGGCTCTGGCGCGGGTGTCAATGCCGTACAGAATGGCCGGGCGGAGGGCTCTGCCGTCCTCGCCCAGCGCTGCCACCGCCGGTGAGATGCTGCTGATGCCGATGCCTGCAATATCATCAGGATCCACACCGCTTTGCGCCAGCAGCCCGTTGACGATGTGTTTGAAATCCCGCCACCACACGGCTTCCGGATCATGCTCCGCCCACCCGCTGTGCGGCAGGCTCAACTCATGTTCGCAGGATTGGTCTGCCAACACCTGGCCGTTGAGGTCTGCCAGCACACCTTTGGATGAGTAGGTGCCGATGTCCACGCCCAGGAGGAAAACGCGGCTCATAGCAGGAATTCTCCGTCCCTCAAAATGACCCGTTCATCCACATAAACCACCCCATGCGGGCGGGTATCCTGGATGATGTCCCAATGGATGGCGGATTGGTTGGTGCCGCCGCTGGCGGGATATGCGCGCCCCAACGCAAGGTGCAGCGTTCCGTATATTTTTTCATCGATCAAAATGTCTTTGCAGAAATGGCGCAGGTGAGGATTGGTTCCCAGCCCAAACTCGCCAATCCAGCTGGCGCCGGTGTCGCTGTTCAGGATGGATTGAAGAAAGTCCTGGTGGGTGGAGGCAGTGGCCTCCACCAGCCGCCCCTTTTCCCAGCGCAGGCAGATGCCTTCCACCAGCCTGCCGCTCAACACACCTGGGTAATTGAAGCTGATCTGCCCTTCGACACTGTCCTCCAGCGGGGCGGTGTTAATCTCGCCGTCGGGCATGTTGCAGCGACCGTCGCCCACCTGCCAGGTGCGCCCTTCAATGGAAAATTTCAGGTCGGTACCGGGGGCGAGGATATGCACATGTTTGCCCTGGTTGAGAATATCGGCCCAGCGCTGCCACTCCCGGCTGGCAGCCTCCCAATCCAGCAGACAGGCAGCAAAAAACATGTCCAGTATCTCACGCTCTTCCAATCCCACCTGGCGGGCGAAAGACTGATTCGGCACGCGCACCAGACACCAGCGCGTGTGCTGCCAGCGCAGACTTGATATGACACCCTGAGCTTTTTGATTGGCTGCCAGCCGCCCGGGGTGGATATCCTGGTGAATATCGAGATCATAGGCGCCGCGCAGGCCGAAATACACGTCCGCCCACTGCATGCCTTGGGCCTCGATCTCCGGCACCCAGCTCAACTGGCGCTCATTGCCCATTTCCAACAGCGCGTGGCGCAGGTGTTCCGACAAAAATTGGACCTGTGGAAAACCGCCGGCATGGATGACCGCGGTGTACACCGCCTGTACCAGCGGCAGACTTTCAGCTTCGCCCATGGCGATCATCACCCGCTCACCAGGCTGTACCCGCGCGCAATATTGCACCAGCAATTCACCCAATTCCCGCCAGCGCGTCTCCATCTTGAACCTGGCTTTCACTGCTCACGGAACTGGCGCGCGCGCTGCATGAAGGCTTTGACGCGCTTGACGTCCACCTCGTTCCAGATGTAGCCGTCGCGTTTGAAAGCCGTGCCAGTCACTGCGCCGTCGGCGATCTCGAGCTGCATTTCGATATTGTCCATGCGCACGCCGGTGTTGGCGAAGATGGGGGTGTCGGGCACGGCTGCCTTCACCTGCCGCAAGGCGTTGGTGGAAGTCTCCACCCCGGCGGTCAGCCCGGAGATGCACAGCGCGTCCGGGCGGGTGTTGAATACGGTGGAACGGGCGATGTCGGCCAGGCCGCGGTTGCCGAGGTAACTGGCTGCCTCCGGGACAATGTTGAAGAAAAGGCGGATATTTTCGCCGTGAACCGCTGCGCGGTGGCGGATGACCTCGCCGCAGTTGGTATTCCACAGCCCAAAATCGCTGGCATAAACACCGGTGAATATCTCGCGCACGAAGGACGCTCCGACGGCTGCGGCTAGGTCAATGGAAGCGGTGGGATCCCAAAGCACATTCACCCCGAAGGGGACGCGAATCTCAGCGCGCAGCTCGCCGATCACCCGCGCCATGCAGGCGGTGGTGATGGCTTCAACCCGCGTCAAATAAGGCAGGCTGGCTTCGTTGGAGAACATGACCGCGTCCACACCCCCGTCCTGCAGCGCCGCCAGGTCCTCGCGGCAGCGCTCCACCACCCATGCCATGCCTTTGTCCGCCTGATAGCCCGGATCGCCGGGCAGCGCTTGCATATGGCACATGGCGATGACCGGCTTACTAACGCCGAATAATTCCTTGATCCAATCCATGTTTACCGCTCCTTCGAAGAAAATTTAAGTGTTGCGTTGAATGCGCACGGCCAGATATTTGCGGCGCGGCAATTCGATGCGCACTTCTCCGCGCGCATCCTGAGTCAACGGCTGAATGCTCATGTTCCAGGTGTCCAGCAAGTCAATCCGGTAAGAACCATCCGGCAGGCGAAATTCGCGAAAACGGGGCTGGTGCATGCCGAAATAAAAAAGAAAATAATCCTCGACCACGTGCCCGGCAGAAACGATATTCCATGTGCCGACGGTCAGCAGCTTCTGGCCGATGTTTGAATCAACCAGCGGTGAGAGGCCGTAACCAGGTACGCTTTGGATGACCTCTCGCAAAAAGGCGATCCTTGGGGCGCTCTCGCCGCACAACTTTCCGCCCTTGGACCACCACAGCACCTCATCTTCGTTCCAGTAAGTCTCGCCATGCCCCACCGCACCTCCGCAGACAAAGCCCAACCACATGCGCAGCACCATTTCCTCTGCCGAAAGCGAGCCCCAGATGAATTGCAAATCTCCCTCGTAACCGCATTCATCCACCACCACTGGTTTGCCGTATTGTTTCAACCAGCGCGGCACTTCTGCCAGGCTGTGATGCTGGATGCTGCAGTGAGTCACCCAGGGCTTGGCGTGATCGTGGAACGGTCCGCAGTTGTGGATGGATCGCAGGTGGTCGTAGGGATCATTGGCCTGCACAAACTTGAAGGCTTCATCCCAATCGAGCATCGTGCGTCCAAACATCAGGTCGTATTCATTGGCAAAAGACCACCAAATGTTGCGAAACGCCGCCAGCCGCGAAAGCAGGTACAACAAATAGCGCTGGTTCACCTCGGCGGGCATGCGGTCAAAACCCCACGCGCCGAAATCATAAGGGTGAAAGAGGATAAGATCCGCTTCGATGCCCAGGCGTTGCAAATCCAGGATGCGTTCCTCCAATCGCTGGAAGTACGCCGGATTGAAACGGGTGAAATCCCAATCTCCAACAGGAGGCACGTTGAGGTAGTCGTGAATGCGGGCTGCCTCCCAATCCGGGTGCGGTTTTCCCTCGAAGGGATAGCAGGGCGGCTCATTGTGGTTAAACGTGTATCGTTTAGGGAAAACGCACATACGCATTTTATTGAACGGCGCATGGGCAAGAGTTTGCAAGGTCTCCTGCTCGCGGGCATCCCCCTGATGATTCCAAGCATAGCAGGTGGTGCCGACCGGATGGTAGGGGGTGCCGTCGGCATAAGCGAAATGGGTTCGTTCCACCACTCGCAGCGGTCCGTGATTGTCCCCGGAGGGGGGAATGCAGGTGAATTCGCCTTGCTGATTGGTTAGCGTATCAAAGTTGCTGTGCGTAAGATATTGCCAGGTTCCGGTTTGGTCGGGCATGAAGCGGATTTTATAGGCGCCATCGCCATCATAGAAACCGCGCACGGTCACCTGCCGATGGCCCAGGCGAAATTCGGCGTGCAGATCGATATCTTGGAAAGGATTTCCCTCGACCGGACCGGGTAGGGTGATTTCAAATACAGACCATAGTTCGATTTCCATATTTATTTACTTTCTTGTTTTAGGGATGGCGACGCACAGCAATATTATAGTCATGAACGCGATGTTTGGCGGTCTATTTTTAATGGGTGCCTGACCTCTTGACAGGTGGATGAAAATCTGGGATGATATAGATGTATTGACATCTATATATCACAACATCTCACCTATGAGCGCTTCCAAACAAATTTATCAGATTGACCGTGACAGTAAGCTGCCCCTGTATGAATTGATCCAGCAGAACTTTCGCGAACTGATCCTCAGCGGACAGTTGAAAACAGGAGATCCCGTGCCCTCCGAATGGGAGTTATCCGACCTTTACCGGGTCAGCCGCCTCACCTTGCGCCGCGCGCTGGACGATCTGGCCCGCCAGGGTTGGATCACCCGCCGGCATGGGGTCGGCACCTTCATCGCCAACCCTTCCATCACCCGCATTGCGCCCGGTAAACTCAGCTTCACTGATCAAATGCGCGCCATCGGTCGGGTGCCTTCCAGCCGGATGATCGATGTGCGGGTCGTTCCGGCAAGTGAGGAGGTGGCAGCTTTTCTCGGTTTGCGCGAGAACGATGCGGTGGTCGAGATCACCCGAATACGTCTGGCGGATGGGGAGCCGATTCTGTATGAAATTTCATGCCTGCCCCAGGCTCGTTTCCCGGATCTGGATAAGGTTTCGGGTCTGGAAAATGGTTCTCTTTATGAACTGCTCAACACCCGGTATGGCATCAGCGTGGCTGCCATGGATCAAACCCTCGTACCGGTGCTGCTGGATGCGGAGGAAGCTTACCATTTGGATGTTCCCGCCGGGACACCCGCTGTCTTGAGCGAGATTGTCGCTTTCAGCGCGGATAACCGCCCCATTGAGTATTCCTGGTCGGTTTCCTGCGGTGAGAAATGTAAATTCTATTTCCGTTTTCGCCGCGGCGAAAACATATCATAGAGAGGAGAACGGATGATGAAACTGACCTCGGTGACACTCAAAGGAACCTATTTCTTGCGCGGTGGCAAACGATTCCTGCCGGTCGGCGCTCACTGGGTTCCGGCAGTGGCTGCGTTGAACTGGGCGTATGAATGGGATGCAGAGAGCATCGAAGCCGATTTTGCCAAGATGCAAGATCTGGGTTATAACACGGTGCGCTTTGACCTGTTCTGGGCCTGGGTGGAGCCGCTACCCGGCGTATACAACCCCGAAGCGTTCAGCCAGTTGGATTTCCTGATCCATCTGGCGCACAAATACCAGATTTACCTGCATCCCACCCTGTTCATCGGTGGAGAGGTGGGCGAAGCCTTCTGGGATGTGCCCTGGCGCCACGGCCGGCACCCGCACGCTGATCCAGACATGCTGCGCCTGCAGACCGATCATGCCGCCGAGTTCGCCCGCCGCTACCGCGGTGAAAGCGCCATCCTGAGCTGGGATCTGACCGACGAACCGCCCTACTGGATCACCCACGGCACGACCACCGACGCCATGGCGATTAATTGGACGCGCTTGATTGCCGGAGCTATCCGCCGGTATGATCCAGAACACACCCTGTGCGTGGGGGTTTCCATGGAGGACGTCTCCAAAGGTCCTTTCAGACCGGACAATATTATCGAGGAAGTTGATTTCCTCTCCGCGCATCCATATTCGATTTACGATCCCGGGCTTTTTCCCGACCCGATGGTTTCGGAGCGCGCCACCTACTGTGGCGCGTTCCAGACGCTTTTGTCCAGCGGAGCCGGGCGCCCGGTGATGATCCATGAGCTAGGCTCTTCATCGGCGCAATACACGCCTGAAAACGTGGCGCGGTTCGACCGGGCGATGATGTACTCGTCTCTGGCGGCGGGCACCAATGGATTCTTGCTGTGGTGTTACACGGATGCCGCGCCGAAAACCTTCCACCGCTCCCCCTACCTGCGCGCACCGCACGAGACTCAGTTCGGTATGACCACCTGGGACCGCCAGGACCGCCCGCAGGGAGTGGAATTCCGCAAGTTCAGCCGTATCGCTGCGCAACTTGATCTGGATGATGTGGAGCCAGCGCATGCCGAAGCCGCCATCATCGTGCCCAATGAATGGGCTAAACCGCATGGCGATTTTTCACGCCTGGGATTGTCCGGT
>CAZCBJ010000206.1:0-6986 GCA_964496705.1 uncultured Anaerolineaceae bacterium
GGCAGCGGGGTGGGAGTCTTTACCTGATCTTTGAGGGGCGGGTTAAGCTGGTAAAGGAGGAAGCAAAAGGCCCTGTGATGACGATGGCAGCAGGGGATGTCTTTGGTCTGGAGTCCTTATCCGCTGTGGGGCGCCGCAGAACAGGGGCAACAGCCACGCAAAAAGGCTTAATCCTGGTCTTCACTGCGCAAGCCCTGGACGAGGTTGTACGGTCCATTCCTCACCTGCAAGCGCGCTTAACTCTCCGGTATGAGAGTTTTCTGCTGGCTCTGGCTCATCCGTTCAAGTGGTTGGAAAAAGATGAAACCGTCTTCTTTATGAGCCGCTATCATCCCTTATTCCTGATGATCAAAATCATCATCCCGATGGGGTTATTGTTAATTGATCTGGCGATGCTGGCCTGGACTTATCTCAGTTTTGGCGCGGAGCCGGTTACCCTGTCCATTTTGATGGCATTGGCTTTTTTATTTGTGGTGATCACGGGGTGGAATTATGTGGATTGGAGCAATGATTATTCGATCATCACCAATCAACGGGTGGTATTCCAGGAAAAAGTGATTTTCTTTTATGACACCCGCCGGGAGGTGCGGTTGAACGCAATTCGTTCGGTGGACGTGCGCCAATCCCAAATGGGATTGATTTTCGGGTATGCAGACATCATCGTGCGAATTTTTGCAGGGGATATCTTCCTGCCGCGCATTCGGTTTGCCAAAGACGTGGCCCAATTTCTGGATGAGCAGCGCCGGCGCATGATCATCCGGCAAAGCGCAGAAGATAAAGAAAAGTTCAAAGAGGAGCTGCATCAACGAATCACCCATGTGGAGCAGCCGCCTTTGCCCCCTCCGCCCGCGCCAGCAACCGGTCGGAGACGGCGCCCTCCCGCCTATCTGGGCGATACGAGAACACGATATCATATGCGTTTTGAAAAAAATGGGGTGGTGACCTATCGAACGCATATCATCCACCTGCTAGGCAGGACATTGACTCTTTTTATCATATTGATTGTAGTTTTATCGCTTGTGGTATCTTCTTTTGTAACGCGCCCATCGCTGATCGTCAATCCAGATAGCATGAAATTCATCCTGATCTTTTATGGGCTTCTGGTTTTGGGTTTAGTGGGGGTGATCTGGTACCGGGTGGAGGACTGGCGCAATGATATTTATGTGATCACCGAGACCCAGATTATCGATCGTAATAAAAAGCCGCTGGGGCGGGAGGAAGTCCGCACCACCTCATTTGAACGCATTGATGCGGTGAGATTTGAGCAAAAGGGTATTTGGGCTTTAATTTTTAACTACGGCACGGTTTATGTGCGCGTTGGGCAATCGGAATTGACCTTTGATAATGTAGCCCGTCCCTCCGACGTTCAGCGGGAAATTTTGGGGGCAATGGCAAAGCGGGATTATTCGCAGCGCCAGGAGACCATGCGGCAGGAACGAGAACGCATTGCAGATTGGATGGAAGCCTATTACGATCTGGTGGATCGCCCCGAGACAGAAGAAGATTCGACAGGCTAGGTTTCAAACCATCTTGCGGTAAAATCTAGATCAAAATCAATAGAGGATAAAATTTTTAATGGCATTAAGAGAAATTGTCACTTTGCCGGATCCAGTTCTGCGGCGAAAAGCAAAAAAAATTACCACTTTAGATAAGGACCTTCAGGTTCTTGTGCAAGATATGATTGAGACCATGCGCGAAGCGCCTGGCGTGGGGCTGGCGGCTCCTCAGATAGGTGAATCGATTCGCCTCATCGTGGTTGAATTTGGCGATGAGGAAGACGAGTCGAAGCCCAAGAAGCTGTATGTAGTCATCAATCCTGAAATCGTCCAGGCCTCCAATGAGATGGTAATGGGGGTGGAGGGCTGCCTTTCGGTGCCGGGACTGATTGGAGAAGTGGAACGGCACGAGCGGATCATTGTGAAGGGCTTGAACCGGTTTGGTAAACCGACAAAGCATAAGCTGTCTGGGTGGACGGCGCGCATCTTTCAACATGAAATGGACCACCTGGACGGTATCGTATTCCCAGACCGGGCTGAACGTGTCTGGGAACCCAAAGAGGGCGAAGAATTACCGCTGGACTGATTGGCGTCTGATGTATCTCACCTCTTTATCGCTGACCAATTTCCGCTTATTCACCCGGCTGGAAAAGGAACTTCCCCGCCAAATTGTCCTGTTGGTTGGAGATAACGCACAGGGCAAGACCAGCCTGTTGGAGGCGGTGTACTACATGTCGACATTCACCTCCTTTCACACGCCCAGCGACCGTCAATTGATCAATTTTTCGATCCTATCGGAAACTCAAGTGTTTAGTCGAATGGTGGCTCATTTTCAACGCGGTGGGCGTATGCACAGCATAGAGGTGCGATTGGTGCTGGATGGGAACGGGATGGGCTCGACGCGGCTGCGCAGGATAATCCTGGTGGATAATGTGCAACGTACGGTGCATGAAGCCCTGGGGCAGCTCAACGCGGTGATCTTCCTGCCACAGATGATGGGAATCCTTGAGGGTGGGCCGGAGGAACGGCGCGACTATATAAACACCTTGATCCCACAGGTGTTCCCGGCCTATGCAAAAATATTAGCTGAATACAATCAAGTCCTAACCCAACGCAATGCACTATTGAAGCAACTCGAAGAGCGCAAAGGCGATCAGAGTCAGTTGGATGCCTGGGATGACAACCTGGCGCGGTTGGGGGCTGATTTGATACACTACCGCATCCAGGTGATCACTGAGATTGAACAACTCGCGAGACGCTTTCATGCCAGGCTGACCCACGAAAAAGAGATTTTACGCCTGGTGTATTTGCCCAGCTATGACCCTGCGTTGAATGACAACGGCCAGAGATCGCTGCTGCGGGGCGGGCAGGTGGAAATAGACCGGCAGCGAATCCATCAGGCGCAAATTCAATCAGGTTTTTGCGATCGCCTAAAAAGCCTGCGCAGGGAGGAGATTGATCGCGGCGTGACGACTGTCGGTCCGCATCGGGATGAAATTCGTCTGGTTGCCAATGGAATTGATCTGGGGGAGTACGGCTCGAGAGGCCAGGGGCGGACCGCATTACTGGCGTTAAAAATGGCTGAAGTGGCTTGGCTCAAACAGAAGACGGACGAATGGCCGGTATTACTTCTGGATGAAACTCTGGCAGAGCTGGATTTGCAGCGCCGCGGAGATCTACTGGGCGCGCTGGGTGAATGCGAGCAGGCGTTGTTGACCACCACTGACTTGAATCTGTTCCCGTCAAATTTTGTGGATCAATGTGCCGTTTGGAGAGTCACTCAGGGCCAAATTGAGGTTTAACGTAAGGGACGTTTTTCGGGGATACCCGTTCGCCGGGGGAAGGTTGCCGGGGTTGGCGAGATTTTGGTCATCACTACCAGATAACGCTCCTCGCTGATGGTTGGCAGATTGACTTTCAACGCCTGGAGGAACTGACCGCCCAGCTTGGAAATGGCTGGGCCGGCTTTTTGGATTTCATCCAAAGCGGATGCGCCTTTTTGGGCGAGTGCGGTTCCACCTACCCTGACAAAGGGAAGCAGATATTCTGCCAGGATGGGCAGACCTGCCACAGCACGCGCAACCGCCCAGTCATATCTCTCCCGGTGTTCCGAGTCGTGTCCAATATCTTCAGCCCGCCCCACAAGAAGGTTCACATTTTCCAGGTTCAGCATTTGGATGATATGCCGGCAGAATTCAATCTTTTTACCAATCGAATCCAATAAGGTCAAATGCATGTCAGGAAATAATATTTTCAATGGAATTCCTGGAAATCCCGCACCTGTGCCAATATCGATGAGGTGTTCTACAGGGCGTTTTTCCATGACCAATGCACAGCTCAATGAGTCGAGAAAGTGCTTGCTGCGGATTTCAACGGGGTCGCGGATGGCGGTCAGGTTATATTTTGAATTCCAATGCAGCAATTCAGCCTCAAATATAGTAAAAGCACGCCGCTGTGACTCGGATAATCGGTAGGAAGTGATTTGCTCGAAGGCCTGGATCCATTGCATGATTAATTAAATTATAAAGCATGATTTCATGGTATAAATTCTTCCATGACATTGCGTTTATCGGTGGTCAATTTTGCACCCAGTCGCAATGGGTTTCATTTTCCCAACCTGTTTCCCGCAGTACCGTATGAGTTCAAATGGTGGGGTATCCCGATTACAACCGGAGCAGCCAACAACGGTGTGTGCGGAGGGATGATTTACACGGTGGTGGACCTGTATCAGGCGGGATTGCTGCCGCCAGCGGACACAATCGCGCCTGCTTCGGGGCCGTTGTTTCTGTATTTATGCCAGCGCTTGATTGACAGTTTTGATATCCCGTTGGCTGTGGCAAAATATTATTACTACATGAATCCAATGCAACCCAGGGCGGATCAAACCATCAATTTGGGCTTTTTTTCCCTGGTTCGTCGGGGGTTGAGTGGGGTGATGATCCGGGAGGAATGGCCTAAAATCCAAAAGGATATCAGCCAGAACCGGCTTTGTCCGATTGGCATCATTCTGCAAAATTCGTGGAATCCTAACGACATGGGACGAAACCACCAGGTTCTGGTGTATGGATATGAGTTGAACGAAGAAGATTTACGCCTCTTGATCTATGATCCCAATTCTCCGGATGATGACGGAACTTCGATTGCGATAAAATTGTCTGATCCGGCTGTGCCCCAGGCGGCAGTTTACTCCTGTTCATCCCATCAGATTGGCGAAATTTTTTGTTTTTTTCGCACCCGATACCGCCCGAATCGCAAACTAAATATCCTGCAATTTCGTGTCTAGTTGCCATGCAATGGGTTTCTATTGTTGTCCATCATCTTTTTGGAGTGTAGAGGAGTGTCATGCAATCAATTGCTAACCTAACTGACCAATCAAGCCCCAAACGATCACCCACAACCCGCCGACAACGATGGGCGTGGTATTTTTATGATTTTGGAAATTCGGCTTATGCTGCGGTGGTCCTGCTGGCGGTCTATTCTGCCTATTTCAAGCAACAGGTTGTGGGTGGCGCTGAAGGCGCACGGCTTTGGGGGTTTTCCATTTCCATCGCCATGCTGGTGGTGGCATTGCTTTCACCGGTGCTGGGCGCTTTGGCGGATTTTTCGGCAACCAAAAAGCATTTTTTGTTCATTTTTTCGTCGATGGCGGTGGTGTTCACCGGTCTGCTTTTTTTTGTGCAGCAGGGGGATATCTGGATGGGAATGTTGTTTTTCATCCTGGCCGAGATTGGCTACCGCGGCGGGCAGGTTTTCTACAACGCGCTCTTACCAGAGGTGGCTAGCCCGGAAGAAATGGGAAGGGTTTCGGGTAACGGATGGGCATTTGGCTCGCTGGGCGGGATCGTTTGTCTGTTGATCGTTTTGGCATTGATTCTGCTGTCCAAAGGCACTTTTGTGATCCGTTTGTCATTCTTAATCACGGCTGCGTTCTATGGTCTATCGGCGCTCCCGGTATTTATCTGGGTGAAACAGCGCAAGGCTGCGCAGGGACTGCCTCAAGGCGAAACCTACTTTTCGATCTCAGTCAAGAAACTGTGGAACACTTGGAGCAACATCTATCAATATCAACATTTTGCCATTTTTATTCTGGCATTCTTGATCTTTAACAATGGGATCATGATGACGATGGATTTTGCCGGCATTATTGGGGCAGTGCTCTTTCAGATGACGCAGCAGGAATTGATCATTTTTATGATCATCGTGCAAATCACCAGCGTGGCCGGGGCTTTTGGATTTGGGAAACTGGCTGACCTAATCACCACAAAGAGAACGCTGGCAATCTCAATTGTTCTGATGGTCTTGACGGTTCTGGGACTTTTCGTGGTTGATTCATTGGTTGCGTTCTATTTATTGGGTGCCTTTGCAGGTCTGTCCTTGACCGGCGTGCAATCTCTCAGCCGTACTGCCGTTGGACAGTTGGCGCCTGAGGAGAAATCTGCTGAATTTTTTGGCGTTTTATCGCTGGCCAATCAGTTATCAACCTTCACCGGACCTGCCTTATATGGAATGCTGGCAACTTCACTGGCTTTGGCGCACCAGCGCAGTGGTTGGGAGCCTGTCCTCGCTGAGCAGACTGGATATCGTCAGGCTGTTTGGGTGATGGTTGCATTTCTAGCTGCGGGAGGGCTGGTATTGTTCTGGGTGAAAAACTGGCAGAAACAGAAAGCTGGCGTTATAAAGGAGTGAACCATCTTGCAAACAGCACAACACACACTACCTTATCCTCGCCGAACCGCTATCCGGTCGGTGCTGCGTTTAGGAATCCGCCTCGCGCTGCCAATTCTTTGTGATATCAAAATTGTTGGCAGAGAAAATATCCCGTCTCAGGGACCGTTGCTGATCGTTGGGAACCATTTCAGCTTTTTGGACCCAGTGGCTGTCATACATGCTACCAATTTTTACTTGGAGTTCCTGGGCGGACCGCGAATTCCCAATGCGCCGCAATCCACTGACATTTTTCGCAAGCTGTGGGGGATCATGCCCATCCGCAGGGGTATTGGAGCTTCTTCACGGGATACTCTCTTGAAAGCGCAAGATCTATTGCTCAAGGGCGGGGTGATGGCCATCTTCCCGGAGGGTGGCAGTTGGGCGAAAGTCTTGCGCCCTGCGCGGCCGGGAACTGCTTTGTTGGCCAGCCGAACGGACGCTCGGGTTTTGCCGGTTGGCCTGGACGGCTTTACGCGCGTATTTCCGGCGTTTATGGAAGGGAAGCGGGCTCAGGTCACCATTCGTTTTGGTGAACCCTTCGGACCGCTGCGCGCAAATGGTGGCGCTCGTTCTCAACGCGAGCAATTGGACGAGGTGGGTCATGTGATCATGAAAAAGATTGCTGAGTTGATCCCTCCTGAAGTGCGCGGCTGTTACTCGGATGATCCAGCTGTCCGCGACGCTGCCCGAGGGACAGAGGTTTATCCCTGGGCTGATGTACAAGAGGCCTAGAAAACTTTAAGATTCAGGCTGAAATTCAGACATAAGTTCGGACAGGTAAGA
>CAZCBJ010000207.1:0-6984 GCA_964496705.1 uncultured Anaerolineaceae bacterium
AACCCCTGGCCTCCTCAGTGCGATTGAGGCGCGCTCCCAACTGCGCTACAGGCCCTCACACCAAAGTTCAGGCATTTTACCCCAAGCGTTGGACACTGTCAAGGAAGCCCTATTAAAAAATTTACCTAACAAGACCGAATCGGCTATAATCGGCCCGGAGGATATTCCACATGAATCAATCTCGCTGGCAGCGCTTGCTCAATATGATAGTAGAATCCACCTTCGACGCGATGGTGTTCAATCCAGGACCAACCTTAACTTATTTGACTGGCTTGAACTTTCACCTCATGGAACGTCCAACCATCTTAATTGCCGTCCCCGGCAGGCAGCCGGTGATGATCCTCCCGGAATTGGAAAGAGCCAAAATCCAAAGCGCTGCCGACGCTATTCAGGCATTTACTTTTGGCGATAATCCCGCCACCTGGCAATCCGGTTTTACGCAAGCCTTACAGTCGAGCAACCTTGCCGGGAAAACCATCGGCGTTGAGCCAACCCGCCTGCGCTTTCTTGAAATGCAATTCCTACAATGCGCCGCGCCAACCAACCGCTATCTGCCAGCGGATGAGATCGTCGCTCATCTTCGCCTGTGCAAGGATCAAGATGAGGTCGACTGCATGCGCACCGCCGTACGAATTGCGCAGGATGCGCTCAAAGCCACCCTGCCTGCCATGAAGGTGGGCGTCAGCGAGCGCGAATTGTCCAGTGAACTGACTTTGCAACTGCTGCGCGCCGGATCAGACGCAGAGCTGCCATTCTCTCCCATCGTTGCCAGTGGGCCTAATTCTGCCAATCCGCACGCCGCACCATCTGATCGCACATTACAGGATGGAGATCTGGTGGTGATCGATTGGGGCGCTTACCACCGTGGGTATTGCTCAGACCTGACCCGCACCTTCGCCATCGGCTCCATCGAGCCAGAATTTGAGCAGATTTATAGACTGGTTCAATCAGCCAATGCCGCCGGTCGGACAGCCGCTCGTCCCGCCGTCCCGGCTGGCGACGTCGACCTCGCTGCCCGCAGTGTAATTGATGGCGCCGGGTTTGGGAAATACTACTTCCACCGAACTGGACATGGATTGGGCATGGAAGGACACGAACCCCCTTACATTTACGCTGAAAACAAGCTCATCCTCAAACCGGGGATGACCTTTACAGTGGAACCGGGCATTTATCTAGACGGTCGAGGTGGAGTACGAATAGAGGACAATGTGTTGATTACACCAGAGGGCGTTGATGTGCTCTCTGATTTCTCGCGCGATTTGATGGTACTGTAATCCATGTATCGAGATTTAATTGTTTTGGCCATCTCCCTGTTCACCTGGGGAATTGGAGAAGGCATGTTTTTTATCTTTCAACCCATCTACTTGCAGCAGATGGGTGCATCTCCGTTGTTGATTGGCTCCCTGTTTGGTGCGATGGGTTTCATGTACGCCGCCTCCCAAATTCCAGCCGGTCTTCTCTCAGATCGGATTGGCAACCGGGTGCTCCTCTGGGCAGCCTGGCTCATCGCACTCGTCGCCACGCTATTAATGGCTTTTTCCACCACCTTACCGGTATTCATCGTTGGTATGCTCCTTTACGGCTGGACTGCCTATGTCACGACACCGTTAAATGCCTATACCGCATCTCTACGCGGAAATTTAAGTGTCCCGCGCGCTATGACTTTGATCTCAGCTTGTTTTCAATTAGGCGCTACCATCGGCCCATTCCTGGGGGGAGTGATTGGTGATCGATACGGATTGCGCACCGTATACCAACTTTCCCTGGTGTTTTTTGTGCCCTCCACGTTTGCTCTGTTCTGGCTCAGGAAAGAGAAAAACAACGAAACTCACCTCGATGTCCCCCGCACAAGCTTCATCCGCAATAAGGTTTTGATCATATTCGTGGTGCTGGCATTTTTTACCACATTCGCGACCTATTTGCCTCAACCCCTTACCCCAAATTTCTTGCAGAACGAACGCCAGCTCTCATTGAGATCCATTGGTAATCTGGGCTCAATTGGCAGCCTGGGAAATGCCATGATTGCATTATCTCTGGGCGGACTGGGCACTGCTCCCGGGTTCATCATCGGGCAGGGACTCGTAGCCGCTTTTTCTCTGATCATCTGGCAAGGTACCGGCGCTTGGCTTTACCTGGGATATTTCATGTTGGGAGGCTATCGTCTCTTCCGTCTCATGGGCATGGCTTTCACCCGCTCACTGGTCTACACGAATCATACCGGGAAAGCATTTGGGTTGCTGGAAACCGCCAACGCCACCGCCAGTATCCTCGCCCCGATGTTCGCCGGAATCCTTTACACCCAATCCCCAACCTGGATATATTCTTTTGCACTTTTCGCTATCCTTGCCATGATGGTGATTAACTCAGCATTCTTTGCGCTTCACAAGCGCATTCAACAACGGAAAGCCAAGCGGAATGCTTCATCATCCGGCTAAACTCTACAGGATCACCATGTCACTCGAAATTCACTCAATCGCCATTGGTCAGTTGGAAAACAACTGTTATCTCATCGTTGACCCCCTCAGCCGTGAAGCAGCCGTGGTCGATCCCCCCGGCGAGAGTGAGGCTTTGGTAAAAGTCATAAATACGAACCGGTTAATTATCAAGTACATTTTGCTCACGCATGCGCATTTCGATCACATAAGCGGAGTGGATTGGCTGTCCAGTTACCTGCAGCCTGGACTGCCTGAAATCGGGCTGCATCCCGATGACCTGCCCTTATGGCGTGAAGGCGGTGGCAGTGCGTATTTTGGCCTGACCATCTCTACGGGCCCAGAACCGGACCTTTCACTTTTTCACGGTCAAAACCTGAACATTGGGCCTTTTGGCCTTCAAGTGCGCCATACACCCGGACACACGCCCGGTCACGTCATCTTCTATCTACCTGACAGCGGGGCTGCCTGCGTTGGAGATGTGATCTTCCGTCTGGGAGTTGGCCGGACCGATTTTCCCGGTGGCAACGCCAGCACATTGATGCAATCTATCCGCACGCAAATTCTCACCCTGCCACCAGAAACCCGACTTCTGCCCGGTCACGGTCCGGAGACCTCGGTCAGCCTGGAAAGTCGAGAAAACCCATTTATTTAATCAACAACCCCAGGATTTTGACCATCCTGGGGTTGTCGAGGATTATTTTGCGTATTCAACAGCCCGCGTCTCTCGGATGACAGTCACCTTGATCTGTCCGGGATATTGCATGCTCTCTTCAATCTTTTTGGCAATATCGCGAGCCAGCCGGGTGGATTCCAGGTCGTCGATATCCTGAGGTCGCACAATGATGCGCACTTCGCGCCCAGCCTGGATGGCATAACTTTGTTCAACACCCTTGTAAGAGTTGGCAATTTCTTCCAGCGCGCGCAGCCGCTTGATATATTGCTCCAAGTCCTCACGACGGGCTCCGGGACGAGCCCCAGAAATGGCATCCGCCGCCTCAACGATGATGGCTTCCACTGATTCCTGATCCACCTCATGGTGATGAGAAGCGATCACATTGACCACCCGTGAATTCACACCGTGCCGCCTGGCAAACTCAGCTCCCAACTGAGCATGCGTCCCCTCGATATTGTGATCCATTGCCTTACCCAGGTCGTGTAATAAGGCACCTGCTTTACAAACTTCAATATTTGCGCCCAATTCCGCGGCGATCAGGGCTGCCAGCTTGGCGACCTCAACTGCATGCGCCAGTTGATTCTGCCCATAGGAAGTTCTATACTTTAAACGACCCATTAATTTGATGACTTCTGGATGCAGCCCGGCCACGCCCGCTTCGAAGGCCGCCTCCTCGCCCGCTTCCTGGATGGATCGATCCACCTCGCGCTGCTCTTCGTTCAAAACCTTTTCAATATAAGCCGGATGGATACGCCCATCCAAAATCAGACGCTGCAGTGTTCGGCGTGCCACTTCGCGGCGCACCGGATCAAAACATGAAACGGTAACGGCTTCGGGAGTGTCATCCACGATCACATCCACGCCGGCAGCCTGTTCAAAAGCGCGTATATTACGCCCATTGCGGCCCACGATGCGCCCCTTCATTTCCTCATTGGGCAGCGAGACGATCGAGGTCGTCACTTGGGCGACATGCTCTGAGGCCACACGCTGGATGGCGTCAGTCACTATTTCACGCGCTTTTCGCTCACCTTCGGCGCGCGCTTCAGCTTCCACTTGACGGATCACCCGCGCCATGTCGCCTCGCGCTTCTTTTTCTACCTCTGCCAACAATTCGCCCCTTGCCTCTTCGCGCGACATCTCTGCGACCCGCTGCAACTCCTCGAGTTTTTGGGAATACATACGGTCCATTTCATTGGCACGTTTATCCAATGCACTCTGGCGCTTGTTGATCGCCTGTTCACGCTGTTCCATCCGTTCCAGGCGGTTATCCAAATCTTGTCGCCGTTTTTGAAGACGGTCATCTTCACGTGACAATTCATTGCGCCGGCGAACGATCTCCGCTTCACCTTCCTGAAGAATCTTCAGTGCCCTGTCTTTTGATTCCAATTCAATCGTTTTCGCCTTTTCCTGTGCTATCGCAACCACATTATCCGCACGGGTATTCTGCTCTTTGATATAGCGGTTTTTTAAATATCGGGTGGCGAAGTAAAGAACCCCCACCACCAACCCAATATCTAGAACCAACAAGGTTAATATGAAAACCAACCTGTTCTCCATAGTCTAATTTTCCTCGTGATAGTGGTTTGTGTTTCCAGTTTCCAACTGTATTTCATCCCAAATCTTCTTCACAACCGGCTTCAAGGTTTCATAAGAGAAACCTCGCCGGAGTAAAAAAGCACTCAACCGTTCTTTGAATTTTTCCCAGTCCAAATCTGCCAAACGCTTGGCATATTTGCATCCCGCTCGATACGCCAGATCATCGTCATCTGTTAGAGAGAGAGCCGTCTGGATGGCATCCGGGGCAACACCTTTTTGTCGGAGTTCAAGGGCAAGCAAACGACGGCCGCGAGGGCGAAATTCGCTTCGGTTTTCCACCCAGGTCCGGGCAAACTGCTCGTCTTCAACCAGTCCATTACGGCGTAATCGCTCGATTACATCTTCAATCTCATCATCGGTGAAATCTTTGCGCCTCAACTTCATTTGAATTTCCATCGTTGAATGTGGGCGATAACTCAAATAATTCAAAGCGCGTTCATAAGCCACTTCCCTGCCATCCTGACTGCGCAAGCTCTCGATTTGGGTTTCGTCTAGTGTCTGCCCAACGCGCAGCCAGGCAGCCACAATCCGGGTTACACCGAGGACATATTCACCGTCCAGGTATATATTGACCCGATTGGGATTACGTTTCTGAACTTTTAGCGCCGTAATCGTTCGCAAGGCACAACCCACAAGCAGAATCTACCAGGCAGATGCTGAATGTGAGCGATTGGGCAACACAACTATTGTATGGATCAAGTGATCGAAGGTTTAGCCTATGAATTTGACCACCAATCGAAACATAAACTCAAATCATCAATAGTCATTGGTTTTGACATAATTTCGCTGCCTGGCAATCTAAATCATCATTTACACAGCAGGTCAGCCTGTCATGGACCAAACGCAATCAATTTTACCATCATCCTCTCCGATGGTCGGAGAGAGAATTAAGCCCAAGTCGCACCATTCATATCGGTGCTGCCAAAGCAGCGAACCTGATATTACCAACAAATCCATTATACAATAAATTTTAAAAGATTGCATCATTGTTCGTGCAGTAGATTTTTTTCACTCACCCTGAATGTAGATGTCTTGGCAAAAATAGCAATCGCCTATATACTTCCATGCCGTGTTGATATTTTTCCAAAAAATCGCTCATCGAATCAAACGATTCGAATTTTATCCACGCAGCATGCCGTGGTTCATCCTCTTCATTTGCATCCTGGCCTACGGTTTACTGATCCCCTGGTTGGGTTTCTATTGGGATGACTGGCCGTATTCCTGGTTCGCTAAAATTCTTGGCCCGTTTGGGTTTGTCAAAGCTTTTGCCCATGATCGTCCCTTCCTGAGCATGATCTACATGATCACCACACCCCTGTTGGGCCAATCGCCCCTGGGCTGGCAGGTGTTTGCATTGCTCACTCGATTCATCATGGTATTGGCGTTCTGGTGGACCATCCGAAAAATATGGCCCGGCCATCCTCGCCAAACCGCATGGGCGGCGCTGTTGTTTGCCGTTTATCCCGGTTTTGGCCAGCAGTGGATATCCGTCATCTATAGCCAGGCGTATATTATTCATGCAGCTCACAACTTGTCATTTGGGATCATGATCCTGGCTTTGGAAAACCGGCGCCTTTCTTTGCCGCTGACCGTCCTGTCTCTCTTCATGGCTGCTTTCAGCCTCTTCTCGACCGAGTACTTCTATGGGTTGGAATTGATCAGACCATTGATCCTCTGGTTGATTAACTCAAACGGTCTGGTAATCTTGGGAAAAAAATTTCAGAAGTTGTTTATCCACTGGTTGCCATATCTTCTGCTGTGGGTTGGATACACCCTGTATCGTTTATGGCTGCTTGGCTCCAATGCATATCAAGGATACGAGCTGCAAGGTCTGGATACTGCTAATACCAGTCCGCAGACAGCCTTCTACAAAATTTTTGAATCGGTGATTGACACTTTCAGCAAAGCAGGTCTGGAAGCTTGGACGAAAAGCCTGAAACTCTTCACCCAGCCTCTGGATTCGTCCACCACCTGGATCACACTTGGCCTGGCAACAATTACTTTTCTGGCGGCAGTCCTATACCTGGCTCGCTCAAAATATCATCTTGCTCTGACAGTTCCATCAACCCAGGTTGAACAAGATCGTTGGGGGTTGCATGCCATGTTAATCGGTCTGGTGGCAATCTTCCTGGGGCGGCTGCCATCTTGGGCTGCCGGTTTACCATTATCATTGGACTTTCCCTGGGACCGCTTTATGCTTTCCACCATGCTGGGAGGCAGCCTATTCGTTTCCGGGATGCTGGAATACCTGATCAAAACTGAACGCCGGCGACTGGTAAT
>CAZCBJ010000208.1:0-6906 GCA_964496705.1 uncultured Anaerolineaceae bacterium
AACGAATCGCTGTTATATACCAGGCAACGATGCGGCCCCTTCTTGAATGAGCGAGTCGAGCTTGTTCAGGTCGATCGGTTTTACCAGGTGATGCTGGAAGCCGACCTCGCGGCTTCTACGGATGTCGGCTTCCATCCCAAAGCCGGTCAGGGCAATACCGCGCACAATCTCGCGCTGGAAGATGAAGTACACCACCACGATGGGCAGGATGACCAGCGCCGAGGCAGCCATCACCAGATCGCTGCGCGCGCCGTGCTGCGAGTTGTACCAGGTGAGCATGACCGGCAGTGTGCGGCGCTCGGTGGTGGTGATGACAATCAGCGGCCAGAGGTAATCGTTCCAAGTGCCCATGAACTGGAAGATGCCCAGCGTTGCCAGCGCTGCGCCCATCTGCGGCAGGATGATCTTCGAATAGATGCCAAACTCCGAAGCGCCGTCAATGCGCGCCGCGTCGATCAGCTCGGAGGGCAGGCTTTCAATGAACTGACGCATCAGGAAGATGCCGAACGCGCTGGTCGCCCCCGGCACGATCAACCCCAGCAGCGAGTCGGTGATGCCCAGCTTTACCAGCAACAGGTAAAGCGGGATCATCGTCACCTGGAAGGGGATCATCATCGTCGCCAGGATCAGGGTGAAGAACAGGTCTTTGCCGAAGAACTTGTACTTGGCGAAGATAAACCCGGCCAGCGAGCTGGTGAACAGCACCATCAGCACAATGCTGAAGCTGACGATGATGCTGTTCAGATAAAAGCGACCCAGCGGCACGCGCGGATCGTTGAAGATCGTGTTGTAGCTGTTGAGCGTGAATTTTTCCGGGAACAGGGTGGGGGGCAGGCGGACGATCTCGGTGGACGACTTGAACGACGAGCTGAGCATCCACAAGAACGGCAGCAGCGTGTAGATCACGCCGATCAACAGGAAGATGTACACCACAGCCTGGCCCAGCGTCAGCCGGAAGCCGCGCCGTTGGCCGCCGCTCCGGGTTTCCAGTGAGGAGAGTTTTTGGATGGCGGTCATGGCTTAATACTCCCAATCTTTGCGCAGCAGCTTGAGCTGGATCAGCGTGGTGACCAGGATGATCAGGAAAAGCGCCATGGCGACCGCTGCAGCCAACCCCATTTCCTGGTTGCGGAAAGCGGTCTCATAAATGTGCAACACCAGGACGCGCGTCAGGTTGCCGGGACCTCCGCGCCCGGTCATCACGAAGAACAGCACGAATACCTGCCAGGAAGAGAGCATGGTCATCACCATGACGAACGTCAGCGTGGAGCGCAGCAGCGGCAGGGTGATATGCCAGAAACGCTGCCAGGCGTTGGCGCCGTCCACCAGGGCAGCTTCGCGGTACACGTCGGGAATGCCTTGCAGACCGGCGATGAAGATCACCGTGTTGTAGCCCATATCCGACCACAGGTAGGTGATCAGCACACAGAGCATGGGCAGCGGGATGCCCAACACTTCCATGTTGGGATCGGTAAGCCAGGAAAATCCCTTCAGCCCGACGGCGCGCAGCCCCATGTTGAGCAGCCCGAAGGTCGGGTTGTAAATGGCGCCCCACACCAACGAGACGGCCACCGCCGAGGTGACGGTGGGCAGGAAGTAGATGGTGCGGAAAAAGGTTTTCGTCTTTTGATGCACCGATTCGATGAAAGCCGCCAGCGGCAGCGTGACCACCAGGTTGAGCGGCAGGTAGAGCAGCGAGAAGATCAGCGTGTTCTTCAACGAGATGCGGAAAAGCTGACCGTTGGGCGTATTGGCGAACAGGTCCAGATAGTTGGCCAGTCCGACAAACGGGTTGCCCTCGCCCAGCCCCAGGAAGGGTCCGCCGACGCGCGTGGGGCTGTAGCGGAAAAATGTGATCAGGATGCCCCACAGCATCGGGATCAGCGTGAAGAACATCATATACAACATGATGGGCGTCAGGGTGATCCCGGCAAAGGTGTATTGCTTGCGGAACAGGCTGCCTTTTTTGGATGTGGTCACAGCCATAGGGTTCTTCCTTTCCTGCAAAGGCGACGGGGATGGATAAGGTCATGCAAGGGGCGCAGCCAGGGTTGGGATGCGGGCAGAGTGAATGCGGCTGCGCCCTTGCTTTTATGGTTGCTCAGAAACCGAGGATCAACCGCCCAATTTCTGGTCGATCATGGCGTTGCATTCGGTGTTCATCAACTCCATGGTTTCTTCGATGGAGCGCACGTTCTGCAGGCACTCGGTGATGCGCGTGGAGACCACGTTGTACCACACATAGTCGCGGTCTTGCAGCATGCCCACAAAGCGTCCGTAGGGCAGCACCTTCAGGCTCGGGCCAAGCCAGTTGATGTCATTGAGCAGGGTCGGATCCTCGGCGACCGAAACCAACGCCGGAACCGTACCGGTGGCTACATTCCATAGGCGGGCATTGGCCGCATCCACGGTGCAGAAAGCGGAAAACTTCCACGCCTCACCCATCGCCTTGGTGTTGGGCGAAACCACCTTGCCCCAGCCGGCATCCGCAGCGAACTTGCGTTCAGAGCCAAAGTGCGGTGAGGGGACATGATCCCAGGGATCAGCGAAATCCGGGAAGTTGCGACGCCCTTCAGGGACAATCCACGGGCCGATGTAGCCGATGGCGACCATGCCCTGGAAGAAGGCATCGCCCACCCAGTTGGAGTTCGGGTTGAAGGTGTTGGGATCCACCACCTTGTCCACGTTGGCCATATCGTACATCCACTGCACCGTCTCTTTGGCCGCCTCGGTGGTCAGGTTCAAGTGCACGCCATCTGAAGCAAAGTACTCTGCGCCTTTTTCCAGGATACCTTCCCAGAACAGGAAGCCCAGGCCGTCACCGGTGATGTAGTGAAAACCGGCCACAGTCATCAGGCCATCTACCACCTTGGTCATCTTCTTGGCGTCCGCCACCAGCGCTTCCCAGGTCTTCCAGTCGGGCGGATAGGTCAGGCCGGCCTCTTCGAACATGCGCTTGTTGGCCAGCACACCACCAACCTCCAGGTTATACTCGTTGGGCATGCCGTACAGTTTGCCGTCCCACACATAGCCGTCCAGCGGGGCAGCATAGAACGTCTCACGGGCTTTGCCGAGGGTGATCACATCCTCAGCCACGGTGGCCAGCGTGCCGCCCTTGGCATAGGTCTGCACCCAGCTTCCGAACATTTCCATCACGTCGGCTTCATTCTTGGCAGCCATTGAAGTCTGGATGTTGGTGATGAAATCCGAATAGGGGAAGTTCTCATACTTGATTTCCACCTTGGGATTGGCATCTTTGTATTTGGCAATCAGGGCTTCATTGGCGCCCACAAAGGACGGGTTCTGGTGCGACCACATGCGCAGGGTGATCGTTTCACCCGCAGGCGGTTGGTCCTTGGGCTGTTCGCCGGGTTCGGCTGGTTTCGGGGCACAGGCCGCCAATGTAGCACCCAAGCCGGTCAGCCCGGCCAGGCGCAGAAAATCGCGGCGTGACATCACTTTTTTAACAGTCATTACATCCTCCTTGAATTAAGTAAAACAAAACGGGTGATTTGGAACCTCTGGTTTGAACACATTTTTTTAATCTGCTTTCCAGACACCTCCTTATCGAGAAAACCGGCTTAAAAAGTCGCGGACAAACGGCTTGGAAAGCCGCCTCACACCACCTTCACCTCCACACCCATGCCGCGCAACTCGTCCGCCACGGCTGGCGGGATATCCTGGTCGGTGACGATCACCTGTGCGGCAGTGACAGGAGCGACAAAGACTGAACAGACCTGGCCGAACTTGGTATGGTCGGCAACCACCACCACCTGCGAAGCCATCTGGAGAATCACGCGGTCGGTGAGGATTTCAGGCAGGTAATCATTGGTGAATCCCAGGCGCGGGTCGACGGCGCGCATGCCCATGAAGGCGCGGTTAGCACGAAATTCATGCAGCGCCAACTCAGCGGTGTTGCCCACCATTGAAAGTTCATCATGGCGCAGCACCCCGCCGATGGCGATCAGCTCGATGTTGGGCCGCCCGACCAACGTATTGATCACCGGCAGCGAATTGGAAACAACCGTCAGGCGCATCATGGGCGGCAATGCGCGCGCCACCTCCAGGGTGGTGGTGCCGCTGGAAATAAAGATGGTTTCACCCTCGCAGACCATGCCCGCCGCGGCATGACCGATGCGCCGTTTGGCCTCAGCCTGGCTGGACAGGCGCTGCATCACCGGCAGCTCGATGGCCGTGCGCGAGCTGAGCACCGCGCCACCGTGGGTGCGCTGCACCCAGCTACCGTTCAGCTCATCCAGATCGCGCCGGATGGTGGCTTCGGAAACGTCCAGCAGCCGACTCAACTCGGTCACCGTGACCTGCCGTCTATCCTCAACCAGCCTGCGGATTTGCGCCTGCCGTTCTGCCTTGAGCAACATATGCGTCCTGAATATTTTACGGGAATGAAATCAGCCGATGCTCATAGTGTAGCATAAAAAAGGATAATCCTCAAGCATTTTCGAGCAAATTCTTGCACAGATAAACACAACTTAAACATGTTGGGAGGGGCTGCCGGAAAAAGACGAAAAAGATTCGTCCACATCCAGTTGATTTCCATATTCCAAGAAGCCCGCCAGATTCGCCAAATTATTGCGCAAAATAACAAATATATTGTTGACAAATCAAATATTTTGATTATAATTAGGGTTGAAATCTTTTTCACGGAGAAACCCATGCCCAGACTGCCCAAGAAATGCCCCTCCTGTTCCAGCGACCTGGTGGTCACCCGCCTGGGCTGCCCGGCTTGCGGCACCGAGGTCAGCGGCAGCTACCCGCCCGACCTGTTTTCGCACCTGGCGCCCAACGACTTCGATTTTGTGGTGCTGTTCGTGCGCACCAAGGGCAACATCAAAGAGATGGAACGCGCGCTGGGCATCTCCTACTGGACCATCCGCGGCAAACTCAACGAGATCGTCCAGCAACTGGGCCTCGAGAGCGATGCCGGGCACCCTGCCGCTGGAGACCTGGCCAGCCGCCGCCAGGAAATTCTCGAGCAGCTCAATGCCGGGATGCTCAGCGCGCAAGAAGCCGCGGCGCTGCTGAATGATATTAAACCCAAACCCTAAATTCACAGGAGAACACAGATGAGTCAGGAACGGATGATGATCTTGGAAATGCTCAGTAACGGTAAAATCAACGCCGAAGAGGCCGCCCAACTGCTGGCAGCGGTGGGCGATTTACAGGCAGGCGCCGCCGCGCCTCCGCTCGAAGCGGAGGGTGCCTCCGCCGACGGCGCACCCGCGCCCGAACCGCGCCTGCATCCCATCCACACCGGCGACCACACGCCGCAAATCCGCTTTGTCTACCAGCGCCGACCGCGGCACGCTGACCCGGCTTACGCTGCGGCGATGAACCGACCCGGGCTGGATTTCTCCCCGGCGCAGTTGATCGATCTGCAGATGGCCGATGTGACCTCCGCTGATCTCGATGCACTGTTGGCGGTACGCCGCCAGGAATGGAACACGGACGACCTGATCCAAATGCTGATCCACCGCGTGACCCCCGATTTCATCCTCCAGATGCACCAACTGGGTCTGGGCGACATGGACGCGCACCTCTTGACCGAATTGACCATCCACCGCATGCACCCCGAAACAATCCGGGCCATCCAGGCGCTGGGGCTGGACGATCTCGAGCCAGAGCACCTGGTGCAACTGGCCATCCACCGCGCCGACCCCGAAGCGATCACCGAGGCGCGCAAGATCGGACGTGTCAGCGCGGACGAAGCCGTGGAAATGAGCGTCCACCGCCTGTCGGCCAGCTTCATCCGCAGCATCGCCGCAGCCGCCCCGCGCGGATTGAACGTGGAAAAGCTGATCGAAATGCGCATTCACGGGGTCAGCCCGCAATTTCTGGCCAGCCTGGGCGAGCAAGGTCTCAACGGGCTGAGCTGCGACCAACTGGTGGAATTGCGCATCCACGGCGTGGATATCGGGCTGATCCAATGGGCAAAGGATAACCTGGGGCGGGAGTTTTCGGTCGATCAACTGGTCGAGTGGAGCATCCACGGGGTGACCCCTGAGTTCGCCGCGGAAATGCAGGCGCTGGGGTTGGAAGACCTGACCCCCGACCGGTTGGTGGAGCTGCGCATCCACAATGTGACCCCCGAGTTCATTCGTGAGATAGCCTCCACCGGATTCGCCGACCTGGACATCGACCGGCTGGTGGAGTTTCGCATTCACAACGTGAGCCCTGACTTCATCCGCCAGATCAAAGAGATCGGATTTCCCGACCTGGACGCGGAAAAATTGGTGGAGATGCGCATTCACAATGTGCGCCCGGAACAGGCCCGCCGCGCGCAAGAGATTTACGGCGGCGAATTGAGCGCCGCTGAGGTGGTGGAGATGGCCTGCACGGGGATGCTGAGAAAAATCAAGTGAGGGCTGAGAAGAGAAATTGGGGAGTGATACAGAATTAGAGAACGTCCCGCAGGTTGCGAACCTGCGGGACGTTTTTCAGCAAACTGAAAACCGAAAACCGTTACCTGATCCCTGAAAACCGATTAAAATACCCACTTGGAAAGGAATTCCCAAATATGTCATCTTCCCCTGAAATTGAAAAGAAAATCGAAGAGCTGCTGCAACAAATGACCCTGAGCGAGAAGGTTTCGCTGTTGTCGGGGATTGACCTGTGGCGCACCACCCCCATCCCGCGCCTGGGCATCCCCTCGCTGGTGATGACCGACGGTCCGCACGGCGTGCGCTCCGACGGCGCCGCCGAGCGGATCAAAACCCCGGCCACCTCCTTCCCCAGCGGTGTTTCCATGGCCTCCAGTTGGGATCCAGCGCTGGTGGAACGGGTGGGTCAGGCGCTGGGCGAAGAAACGCGCGGCATGGGCTGCGACATCCTGCTCGGGCCGTGCGTCAACATCGTGCGCACGCCGCTGGCCGGACGCAACTTTGAGTC
>CAZCBJ010000209.1:0-6821 GCA_964496705.1 uncultured Anaerolineaceae bacterium
AGCCGATCAGCAGATAGGAGCACAGCCCCACGCCCTCCCAGCCGACGAAGAGCATCAGGTAGTTGTCAGCGCTGACCAGGATCATCATCGCAGCGATGAACAGGTTCATGAAGATAAAGAAGCGCGCAAAGCGACCGGGGTCGCCGTTATGCTGCACATCGGCGCGCATATAGCCGATGGAGTAGACGTGAATCAGGGTGCCGACGCCCGCGACAACCAGCATCATCGTCACCGAGAGCGTATCCACGCGGAAATTCCAGCCCACGCTGAGCTCGCCGATGGTGATCCAGTCCAGGAACGGCACGGTCATGCCCTCGGGATGCGCGCGCAGCGCCAAAGCCAGCAGCACTGCCGTCAGGAACGAACCGCCCGCCGCCAGGCTGGCGATGATCCCCGCTCCCTGGCCGATGCGCCGTCCGATGAGCAGATTGATCACCAGCCCGACCACCGGGAGGAAAACGACGAGAGGAACGAACTGGAAGGATGAGTCCATAATTGATTACTCCTGGTTTTCGGTTTTCGGTTCTCGGTTTTCAGTTCTCGATTTTCGGGTCTCGGCGGTCAATTTGACCTCGAAAACCTTCACTTTATTGATCAAAGCCGCCAACATCCTTTTCACCGAAACCAATTCTTCCGATACAGATTGATATTGAGCGTCACCAAGAAATCCAAGATCGTGTGCCAACAACAGATGATATTCCAATTCGCAGGCTGACCCGAATGAAATCTGAAGAAAATGTGCCATCTCCTTATTTCCCGCCCGGCCACAGCCTTCTGAGATATTGGCCGGAATGGAAGCAGATGCTCGCCTGATCTGGGCGGTCAGCCCGAATTGCTCGGTACGCGGAAATGAAGCCGTCCATTGATAAAGCTTCAACGTCAATTGATGGCTCTTCACCCACACATCCAATTTCCGAAAATCCTGCATTGATCCTCTTACACGCCTGTTTTCTGATGAACTTGAGCTTTTCTTACTGACGGCTGAGAGCTGACAGCCCTCCTCAACCGACAACCAACAACCGATAACTGATCACTAATAACCGAAAACTGACAACCGACAACTGCTAACCCTTCAATATCGACATCGCATCCACATCAATCGACTTGCGCAAGCGGAAGATGGCCACCATCAACGCCAGGCCGACGGCCACCTCAGCGGCGGCTACGGTCATGACGAAGAAGACAAAAATTTGCCCGTTGAGCGTCTGGTAATAGGAGGCGAAAGTGACAAACACCAGATTGGCTGCGTTGAACATCAGCTCCAGCGACATGAAAATGACGATCGCGTTGCGCCGCAGCAGGATGCCCACCGCGCCCAACACAAACAAGATGACCGACAGCGCCAGGTAATAATTAACTGGGATCATGGAGCCTCCTGCTTGTCTTTTTCTTTTTTGGTCAACAAAATTGCGCCAATGGCCGCCACCACCAGGATCACCGAGGTCAGCTCAAAAGCCAGCGAGTAACGGGTGAACAGCGCCATACCAATTTCCACCGGCGAAGAGAAGCCCACCATCGGGGTGCTGACGGAGTCCGTCAGACCAGCCTGCAGGACAATGATCACCACCGCCTCGACCAGCAGAACTGCGAAAACCGCAATCGCCAGCCAGCGCTGACCGGGGATGTGCTCCTTTTCGGGCATGCGTTCGGCGCCCAGCAGCATGACCACGAACAAGAACAGCACCATGATCGCGCCAGCGTACACCGTGACCTGTGCCAGAGCAATGAACGGCGCGCCCAGCAGCATATACAGCACGGCAACCGCCGCGAAGTTGGCCACCAGAAACAACACCGAGTAAATCGCATTGCGGCTGAGCAGCATGGCGATGCCTGTGGCGACCACGATCAGGGCTACCAGAAGAAAGAAAATCAATTCCACATTAGGCATTCGCGTCCCTCCTTAATCCGTAGGATCCAACATCTCAGGCACCGAGCGGGTGAAGGCCCCCGGCGGGGTCGCCTGGGGGGTGGGCTTGCCGCCTTCAGCCACCGGCTCAAGCAGCATGTCCTTGGTGTAAATGGACTGGCGGCGGTCGGTGAAGGAAAGCTCGTAATTGTCGCCCAACACAATCGCCTCGGTCGGGCAGGCATCCTCGCAGAATCCACAGTAGATGCAGCGCAGCATGTTGATCTCATACGTGCTGGCGTAGCGCTCGCCGGGGGAATAGCGTTCTGCATTAGTGTTTTCCGACGCCTCAACAAAAATGGCGTCCGCCGGGCAGGCGGCGGCGCACAGCGCGCAGCCGATGCAGCGCTCCAGACCATTGTCGTAGCGACGCAGGAAATGGCGCCCCTTGAAGCGGGATCGCACCGGGCGCTTCTCTTCCGGGTACTGGATGGTCACCGGCTTCTGAAAGGCTGATTTTAATGTGGTCCACAAACCTTTAAACATGCTTTCACCTTCCTATCAACACCAGAACAACCGCGGTGATCAACACATTGGCAATCGAGAGGGGAAAGATGATTTTCCATTCCAGCGACATCAAGCGGTCGTAACGGATGCGCGGCAGCGTGGCGCGGATCCAGATGATAAAGCCCAGCCAGACCACCACCTTGAGGAACAGGTACACCGGACCCAACAGCGGGTACTGATCCACAAACGGGCCGCGGAAGCCGCCCAGGAACAGGGATGCGCCAATCACCGCGATGGCGATCATCTTGATGTATTCGGCCATGAAGAACAGAGCGAACTTCATCCCCGAATATTCGGTGTGATAGCCGGCGGTCAGTTCCTGCTCGGCTTCAGGCATATCAAACGGCGCGCGGTTGATCTCAGCGATGGAGGCCAGCAGATAGATCAGGAAGCTGATCGGCTGGAACAGGATGAACGGCACGCTGCGCTGCGCATTGACGATGTCCACCAGGCTCATTGAACCAGCCAGCAGGATGGCGCCCATGTAGGACAGCCCCAGCGACAATTCATAGCTCATCATCTGCGAGGTGGCGCGCAGACCGCCCAGCGTGGCATATTTATTGTTGGACGACCAGCCCGCCAGGGTGATGCCGTACACCGAGATCGAGGTCACCGAGAGGATGTACAACACGCCGACGTTGATATCTGAGATATATAAATTGATTGGGCGACCGAAGAAGTCAATGGTTCCGCCCCACGGCACCACCCCCAGGACAATCAACGCCGGGATGAGGGTGAGCAGGGGAGCCAGGATAAAAATAACCTTGTCGGCCTTGGCGGGGATCAACTGCTCTTTGACAATCAGTTTCACCGCATCGGCGATGGGGATGAGCAAGCCGAACGGCCCGGCGCGGTTCGGCCCGCGGCGCACCTGCATGCGCGCCAGCAGACGCCGTTCCAGCCAGGTGGTGTACGCGAACCCGCCCGTCAGCAGCAAGATCATCACCAGCGATTTTACAAACCATTCAAGCACGTCTAGCCAATCCATACACATCCTCCAGGCATCAGTTCACAGGGGTTCGCTCGGCAGACACAGCCCGTAAACGACAGGCGGCCGGTTGGTGGAGCGGCAGACCCACACTGCGCGGCAAGAGCGCCACGCCGGCGGGTATGCCAGCATCCACATGCACTGCAACCCGCGCGGTGAGACCGTTGAAAGACACATCCGCACTGCCGCCCTCCTGCAGCCCGAAGCGCTCCGCGCTATCCGGGTGCAGCGTCACCGCCGGTTCAGCCAGGCGCTGCTGGAGCAGCGGCGAAGCCACCGTCAGCGCGCCGCGGTCGTACAGGCGGGTCACCGGCACCAGCAGCAGCTCGTCCGCGGCAAGCGCCGGGGTGGGCAAAGCTGCCGGGACAGCGTCCAGCGCCATTCCCGGCTGATAGGCTGGAGCCAGCTGTACGCCCAGCCCTTGATGGTTGTCATAGGTCGTCCCGCCGTAGAAAAGATCGTGGCGGCCGATGATCGGCCACTGTTCCTTGCTCTCGGCCAGGCGGGCATAGGTCAGCCCGGCGTAGGCGGGGAGCCTCTCGCCAATTTTGAGCAGCACTAGCGAGGCCGCGCGCCCCTCCAACGCCAATCCCAAGCGCGCGCCCAGTTGGGCGGCGATCATGAAATCGGGGCGCGCTTCGCTCAGCGGGGCCACCGCCGGGTAAAACCGTTGCACGCGCCGTTCGCCCGAGGTCAGCGTGCCTTCGCGCTCGCCGTCAGCCTGCACCGGCAGCACCAGGTCAGCCTTTTGCGCCGTCGGGGTGAGGAATAATTCCTGGACGATGACAAAATCAGCCCCATCCAGCACCGCGCTGAGGGCCGGGTCGTCGCCGGCCGGGTCGGCAGCCGCCACCAGCACCAGTTTTGCGCTGCTCAGCTCCGCGGGCAGGTCAGCCGCCGGGCGCAAGCCCATGTCAAACGCGCCCTGAGTGTTGCCGTGCGGCCAAACGCCGATCAGGCCGCTGTTGGATTTGCCGGCATGCCCGCTGTGGATCAAAACATCGGCGCAGGCAGCCGCCAGTGCGCTGGAAGCCGCCAGCCCCAACCCATCACTGCCGAACAGGATGACGGCCTGTTCAGCCGCCTTGAAGGCCTGAGCGGCGGGCGTATCACCTGCCATCAGCGCGCGGACGGCTGCTGCCTCTTCACCAAACACATAGCGCAGCACATGAGCCGCATGCTTCTCCAGCCGGGTGGCACGCCCGTTCAATACGATGAGGATTGCCCCGCGTTCGGCGGCTTGCTTCACCCGCAGCCACCAGACGGGCGCTTCTTCATGCAAATCCGAAGCCACAACCAGGATCACCGCGCCCTTGCCCAGGTCACCGAGGTTGCTGCCCGGCCCAACGCCCACCTGCGCGGTCAGCTCACCGCCAGCCATCTGCGAATAGAGCAGAGCTTTGCCGCCCACGCCCTCGGCCAGTTGCCGCAGGTTGAAGAGGTCCTCGTTGGGAAGCCGCCCCCCAGCCAGCACCAGGCTGCCCGCGCCCGCGGCCTTGATTTTCGCCGCCGCCAGGTCGAGGGCCTCGTCCCAGGACACCGGTTGGAGCGCCCCCTCCTTGCGCAGCAGTGGTTGGGTGAGGCGCTCAGGCGATTCGGTGTGATGATAGGCAAAGCGACCCTTGTCGCAAATCCAGATCTCGTTCACCGCTTCGTTCTGGCGCGGCATGACGCGCTTAATCACCGTCCTGCCGCCCTGCTTGGCCTCGCGGCGCACATTGTGGACGATGTTGCAGCCCACCGGGCAGTGATTGCAAATGGAAGCCGAGGCTTTCATTTCCCACGGGCGCGCGCGGAAATGAAAATCGGATGTGGTCAGCGCGCCCACCGGGCAGATGTCGGAGGTGTTGCCCGACCAGATCGAATCAAAGCCCGGCTCGGAAAAGGTCATGATCTCCATCGAGCGCCCGCGCTCGTAAAAATTGATCACCGGGTCATCCACCACCTCATGCTGGAAGCGCACGCAGCGCCCGCATTGAATGCAGCGTTCGCGGTCGAGGAAGATCAGCTCGCCCAGGGCAACATGCTTCTCCAGGTGCATCTTCTCATCGAACAGGAAACGGCTGGAAGAAGGCCCGTAAGCCAGTGTCAGGTTCTGCAGCGGGCATTCGCCGCCCTTATCGCAAATGGGACAATCCAACGGGTGGGAAGTGAGGATGAACTCCAGCACCTCCTTGCGGGCTGCCTTGACCTTCTCGCTCTCGGTGACCACCAGCATGCCCTCCGACACGGGGGTGGTGCAGGCGGTCTCCATTTTGGGGCCGAATTGCAATTTTGGCTGGCCGTTCTCGTCCAACACCGGCTGTCCGGTGGCGCGGTCAATCATCGGTCGACCCACCTCCACCAGGCACATGCGGCACATGCCCACCGGCTCCATTTTCGGGTGGTAGCAGAAGACCGGAATGGCATTGCCGACCAGCTTGGCCGCGTTGACAATCAACGTCCCTTCGGGGACAGTGACCGGGTGACCATCAATACTCAGGTTGATCATTTTCGGCATGTACTCAGCTCCCAGGTATTCCCGACCCGGCGGGTCAGGCCTTGATCATCGCTTCAAAATCCGGGCGGAACTTCTCAATTCCGGACAGAACCGGCATGATGCTGAACTCTCCCAACGGACACAGGCATTTGTTTTGAATCTGGCGGGCGACAAAATATAGCAGGTCGATATCCTCGCGCGTTGCCGAACCCTTGACGATGCGGTCGGCAATGTGCATCATCCAGTAGGTGCCTTCGCGGCAGGGGGTGCATTTGCCGCACGACTCGTGCTTGAAGAAATGGGCGGTCTTGTCAACCAGCCAGGCCATGTTGACCGAGTCGTCCACCACGATCACCGATGCCGAACCAAGCTGCGCGCCCAGGTTCTGCGCCACCGATTCGTAATCCATCGGTGTATCGAGGGCTTTATCGTCGGCGGGGATGATGGTGGAGGAGGCGCCGGCGGGCAGGATGGCTTTGATTGGACGCCCCTCGGGAATGCCGCCGCCGTGGGTGAAGATCAACTCGCGGAAGGTGGTGCCCAGGGGCAATTCGTAATTGCCCGGTTGGTTGACGCAGCCCGACAGGCTGAAAATTTTCATCCCCGGGCTTTTCTCGGTGCCAATCGAGCGGAACCAGGCGGCGCCCTTCTGGACGATGGGCGGCACGTTGGCCAGTGTCTCGATATTATTGATCACGGTCGGCTTGCCATACAGGCCGTACACCGCCGGGAAAGGCGGGCGCAGGCGCGGCTGACCGAGCTTGCCCTCAATCGATTCGAGCAGCGCGGTTTCCTCGCCGCAGATGTACGCGCCCGCGCCCAGATGGGTGCGCAAGCGCAGGGCATACGGCGTGCCGAGGATGTTCTCTCCCAGCAGGCCAGCTTTTTCCAACTCGGCAATGCAGTCATCCAGCCGGGCGCCAATCTGCCAGAACTCGCCG
>CAZCBJ010000210.1:0-6820 GCA_964496705.1 uncultured Anaerolineaceae bacterium
TATATGGGTATCGCCACCGCTACAGGTGCAACTGCTCAGCGAGCTGCCCGTAAGTTTGGATTTGGTTTTTCATCTTCCAAAGAAGATGATATTTTGGATAATAAAGAAATCAATATTGTCGTCATTTTAACTCGTCACAACCAACACGCCAGACAGGTCAGCAAAGCATTATCAGCCGGGAAACATGTGTATTGCGAAAAACCCCTGGCATTGAGCTCTCAAGATTTGGGAGAAATCCAAAGTCTCATGCAAAAAGCCAATTCGCCGCTTTTAATGGTTGGGTATAACCGCCGCTTTGCCCCATTGGTTGTCCAGTTAAGAAATTTTTTTGCATCCAGCCGGGAACCACTGGCTGCTCATTATCGCATCAATGCCGGCTATATTCCGCTCAATCATTGGACACAAGATGCTGGTATCGGTGGAGGACGCATTATCGGTGAGGCTTGCCATTTCATCGACCTGCTCAGTTTTCTGACCGGAGCCATTCCCTTCTCCGTGACGGCCCAGGCTCTCCCTGATGTTCACAAATACCATCAGGATAATGTCATGATCACCTTAAAATATCCGGATGGGTCAGTGGGTACAATTCATTATCTGGCAAACGGTGACAAGAGCTTTCCAAAAGAACGCCTCGAGATATTTTGTAATGGCCGGATCGGTATACTGAATGATTTTCGCAGCCTCGAAATGATCTATCAGGGAAAAAGAACCATCACGCGAAGCCACTTTCGCCAGGATAAAGGCCATCGCCCTGCCTGGGAAGCATTTTTACGGGCGATCCGCAGCGGCGGCCCAGCGCCGATTCCCTATGATCATCTTCTCGGAGTCAGCAAAGCAACCTTCGCCGTCATCAAATCCCTGACCACTAGTAACGAAGTCTCTTTAAACGAATTATGACCTCTACAAGATGGGAAAAGTTAGCAAAATTCAACAAAGCATAACCATCGTCCGAGAGCTGGGATTTTGGCGCTTGTTTAATTATGCCCTTTACCAGATCGGTGTTCGATCCGGCATTTTTCGACTGCTAACCCCGCCCCGCGGCCGAAAAAGAGAGGGGCAAATCCATTTCGCCCTTCCTTTCAATTTTCCTTCTCGTGAAGCGTTATCCTCACTCCCCATCACCAGTCAGGCTGATGCATTGTTCTCCGCGGATGAAATATGCTGTGGTCTCTTCCGTCCTTTTGGAAGTGCTCCAGTCGCATTAAAATGGCCAAACCTGACTTTTCTACAACATTGGAGTACCTATCCGACCTCCTCACCTGATCAACCGGATATTAAATTAATCTGGGAGCCTGCTCGCTGCAGCTGGGCAATCAGCCTGGCAAGAGCATACCACTTTAGTGGAGAAGATCGCTATGCGCAATGCTTCTGGAGGTTGACCCAAGCCTTCCTGGATGCCAACCCTGTCAACGTTGGACCAAATTGGATTTCGGCTCAGGAAGTTGGATTGCGTTTAATAGCTTTAAGTTTTGCCTTCAAAGCCTTTCAACACAGCCCCTGCACAACCCCTACGCTTGCCGCACGCCTCGTGGAAGCCCTTGCACAGCACGCCGAGCGAATTCCACCCACGCTAGCCTATGCGAAGGCCCAGGATAACAATCACCTGCTCAGTGAGGCTGCCGCCCTTTTTACTGCCGGATGCGCATTACCGAGCCATCCTTCTGCAATCAGGTGGAAAAAGATGGGGTGGAAATTATTCAACCAAACACTACAAAACCAGATCGCCCCAGACGGCGCGTATATTCAACACAGCACCAATTATCACCGACTGGTGATACATCTGGCATTGTGGATGAATGCGTTATTGATGGGTTCGAATCAGAAATTACCAGATCCATCGTTGGAAAAATTGTCTGTTGCAACTCGCTGGTTGATCGCTCACACCGATCCGATTTCTGGTCAGCCGGTCAACCTTGGGCACAACGATGGCTCAAACATTCTACCGTTGTCAAGTGAAAGCCATCAGGATTACCGATCCACTATCCAAGCTGCTTCCATCGCTTTCTTGGGAAATCCTTGCCTCCCGGCTGGTGAATGGGATGAAATGAGTTTATGGCTGAATGCCAAGCCTGTTAATTCCATCGCCCAGTCCCTTTCTCAGGACCAGTTACTGACGCACGGCATCTTGAGCTCAACAGATCAATGGGCTTCGCTCCGCGCAGTGCAATTTCAAGGGAGACCAGCTCACGCAGACCAATTGCATGTTGAAATCTGGCATCAGGGGAAAAACCTGGCCATGGATGGGGGCACTTTTCAATACAATGCGCCTCCACCCTGGGAGAATGCACTCGCCTCCAGCCTGGTGCACAACACCATCAGCGTCGACGGACAAGATCAGATGCAAAGGACTGGTCGCTTCTTATGGATCCACCGCGCTATGGGTAAATATGTAACCAGAGATCGCACCCACATCTTCGGCGAACATGATGGCTACCACCGACTGGGTATCCACCATCGAAGAGAATTAACCCTGACCGGGTGTGGTTGCTGGCAAATTAAGGATGAATTACTCGCATGGAAAAGTGATACAGCTATCCATGATTTCACACTCCAATGGTTGCTGCCAGACTGGCCCTGGCAATTTAAGGGTGATGTGCTCGTTGTCGGTCAAATGCAATTGTCCATTCACTGTAAATGGCAACCTGACTGCCAGGCGGTTGGTGAATGGCAAATCGTTCGTGCTGGAAGTGCTCCGCCATTCATCGGATGGACCTCCCCGACATATGGAGAGAAAAGTCCTGCCCTTTCGGTGCGTTTCAACCTTCAAACCAAAACCCCATTAACGCTGATCAGTACGTTCAAAATACTCGAAAGGTAAGGAATATCAGTCCGCCATCGGTGTACTTGAATTAAAATCAACACATGCATATCCTATTGATCCATCAGGCATTCGCCAGCCTGGATGAAGCCGGGGGAACCCGCCATTTTGAGCTGGCTGCCCACCTGATCCAACATGGACACCAGGTGACGGTGATTGCCAGTCCGATCAGTTACCTGAGCGGGCAAAAAACCGGGCAGCCCCAAATGGAGCAACCCTTGGCAGGTCTTACCATTCGCAGAGTTTCCACATACTCTGTCCTACATCGCAGTTTTGTTCACCGTGTGATCAGTTTTTTCAGTTTCATGGTTTCATCTTTTTTTGCAGGTTTGTCTACGCGGCAGGTTGACTTGATCTGGGGAACCTCTCCGCCCATTTTCCAGGGGATTTCCGCATGGCTGCTGGCGAGATTGAAAGGTGTGCCTTTCCTGTTCGAAGTTCGCGATCTTTGGCCAGCCTTTGCCATTGCGGTCGGAGTGTTAAAAAACCCAATTCTGATCAAGGCATCGCTTTGGCTGGAGCGTTTTCTTTACCGGCATGCTGATCGGCTGATGGTGAACTCCCCGGGATACATCCAACATGTCCGGCAAAAAGGTGCCATAAAAGTCGACCTGATCCCGAATGGAGCTGATCCAACCATGTTCCAGCCAACTCACAATGGGATGCAATTCAGGAAAGCCCAAAACTTGGAGGAGAAATTCATCGTCTTATATGCAGGAGCCCACGGAATTTCCAATGATCTGGAGGTGATTTTACGTGCGGCAAGTCTTCTGCGCGATAGGAACGACATCCAATTTCTTCTGGTTGGAGAGGGGAAAGAAAAGCCCAACCTGGTCCGGCAGGCACAGGAAATGGGATTACAAAATCTCTCATTCCTCCCGCCCGTCCCCAAAAATGAAATGGCTGAAATATTTGCCGCTGCTGATGTTTGCATTGCCATCCTTAAGCCATTGGAGTTATACCGAACCACCTATCCGAATAAGGTATTCGACAGTATGGCTTCTGGAAAACCGGTCATACTGGCGATCGATGGGGTCATTCGCGAAGTGGTAGAATCGGCTCAGGCGGGTGTGTTCGCACCACCTGGAGATGCAAACGCCCTGGCAGGCTGCATTGCGCAGATGGCCGATCATCCACAACGGGCTGCCCAAATGGGCCAATCTGGCAGACAGTATGTTATCGATCATTTTAATCGCAATAAGCTGGCCAAGGATTTGGTAGAACTTCTGGAAAGCATGGTGACCTAACATGAGCGAAAAAATTTTGGTCGTTGAAGATGAGATCACCCTTCAGGAAACACTGGCATACAACCTCAAACGTCAGGGTTACACTGTGGAAACAGCCGCAGATGGAACGACTGCATTGGAGATTGCCAGGAAAACCAAACCTGACTTGATCGTATTGGATATCATGCTCCCGAAAATGGATGGATTTGAGGTTTGCCGCATCCTGCGCCAGGAAATGACCACCCCTGTGTTAATGCTCACAGCGCGCGATGATGAGATTGATCGAGTGGTGGGTCTGGAAGTGGGTGCAGACGATTACATGGTGAAGCCCTTCAGCATGCGGGAACTGATCGCCCGGGTCAAAGCCATGTTAAGGCGGGTGCGTATGTTGCGCGAGGAGATGAGCACACCCGCCCCAACATCACTCACCTCAGAAAAACAAATCCTTTCCTTTGGTAATCTGGAAATTGACACCACCCGAAGAGAAGTCAGAGTAGAAGGTAAGCCTTTGCCTCTCAAACCACAAGAGTATGATTTGCTGCAATTTCTAGCCGAGCACCACGGGAAAGCCCTCTCTCGCGAGTACATTCTGCAACAATTGTGGGGATGGGAATTCACAGGTGATAGCCGCACGGTGGACGTTCATATTCGCTGGTTGCGAGAAAAAATTGAAATCAATCCATCCAAGCCAACCCGAATCGTCACGGTGCGTGGATCAGGATATCGATTTGATGGGTAAGGTGAGCCGTCCACCTCTACGTTGGCGTGTTGGACTGGCCTATTCGCTATTGATCATCCTGGCGATCAGCAGCCTGGGAATCTTTCTATCTCACCTTTTTTATCAAAATTACACAGAATACATCCGTTCTCGCCTGCTCGCTGAATCGGCGGTCATGGCAGCCCAAATCGGTGACATTCCCAACGATGCATCAGGCGACATCCTGACCAATACCATCATCCAATCCTACGCCGAATTGCTGGATGCCCGCATCACCTACATTGTGCCGGACGGAAAGGTTGTTGTAGACACTGCCAGCCAACTCGCGCTGGAAGAAAATCACGCGCAGCGGCCAGAGGTGAAAGAAGCGCTTCAGGGCAATCGTTTTTCAGACATCCGTTACAGCGATACCTTGCAGACTGATATGCTGTATGCTGCTGCACCGGTCGAACAGGATGGACAAATCATCGGTGCAGTTCGATTGGCAATATCGCTGGAAAAAATCAACCAAAATATGGCTGCCGTGCGGAGGGCTCTTATCATCGGCACCATCCTCGCGATCCTGGTCGGAATCGCATTAGCCATCATCTTATCAGCCTACACAACCCGTCCCCTGCAAGACCTCACCGAGAGTGTCATTGCCATCAGCAGAGGTGAGAAAAAACCGTCTGTAATCTCGTACGAAAATGATGAAATCGGCAGATTGGACCGCGCATTCAACGAAATGGCCGTGAAATTGAATGCGCAAATTGATGAATTGCAGAATGAGCGCGGAAAATTAAGCGCAGTATTGGCCAACATGACCGATGGCATCCTGATCATTGACTCAGACAGCACAGTTCAATTGATCAACCCTGCTGCTCAACGATTGTTTCATATATCGGAATCAAAAGCAATCGGTAATTCATTGATTGAGGTTGTTCGACAGCATGAATTGGTGGAATTGTGGCGTATATGCCAGCTCACTGGAGAGCAACAGATTCAGATGTTGGAGATCGGACATGAGCGTCTTTTCCTGCAAGGCATCGCCACTCCGCTAGGCTTGGCCATGCCGGGAGGAATATTATTGGTCTTCCAGGATCTCACCCGCATCCGCCGCCTTGAAAACATCCGGCGCGATTTCATCAGCAATGTCTCCCATGAGCTGCGAACTCCCCTGGCATCCTTAAAAGCGATCACCGAAACCATGCTGGAAGGTGCAATTGATGACCCGCCCGCCGCGCGACGATTCATGTTACGCATGGACGGGGAGGTGGACAACCTCACCCAGATGGTCATGGAATTACTCGAACTGACCCGGATTGAATCGGGCAGGGTGCCGTTGGAACGTGTCAGGATATCACCAATGGACATGCTGCATCCCGCAATGGAGCGAATGTTATTACAGGCTGAAAGGGCTGGTCTCATAATTAAGCTGGATTGCTGTCCTGAGGATTTGCCCTTTATTTACGTGGATCCCAAGCGAATGGAACAGGTCTTGGTCAACTTGTTGCACAACGCCATCAAATTCACTCCGCCCGGGGGTGAGATCGTCCTGGGCGCTTATCAAGAAAATGCTATGGTCATCTTTTTTGTGCGCGATACCGGAGTGGGTATCTCAATGCAAGATTTACCGCGGATTTTCGAGCGATTTTACAAAGCCGATCGCTCCCGCTCCGGGGGTGGAACCGGGTTAGGCCTCTCCATCTCCAGGCATCTGGTGGAAGCCCATGGGGGTCGTATCTGGGCCGATAGCGCCCCAGGTAAAGGCAGCACCTTATTTTTTTCCATTCCTAGAATCAACGGTAAAAATTAAGCGTATCTTTACAATCTGTTAACTTGTTCTTGCCTTCTCCTTAAAGTTGACATGTTAATATCAGGCCGCAATAAATAACTTTACTAGGAGAAGATAATGAAGCACAAGTTGTATTGTGTATTAGGAGTTCTGATGCTCGTCGCCATGCTCGTGGCCGCCTGCGGCCCAACCAGTGCGCCGACCCCGATGGTCATCAGAGAAACCGTCATTGTGGAAGGCACACCCCAGGTGGTTGAAAAAGAAGTCACCGCCACGCCCAAAAC